>NZ_JADBTF010000029.1:0-5240 GCF_020246295.1 Microcystis sp. M090S1
AACGGCAGAATGATACTTTCAGATTAGCTTATCGCTAATTACTTTCGATAAGAGCCGAATTTCGATTGTATCTTTTTATATCATACCGACTTGTAACTCTTGCTGAGTAAGCCTTTGAATGGGTCTTGTCACCCCGTCAGGCTTTCTTCCCTGACTTGCGACCTCCGAATTGTTTTTGATGCCCCTGTCAACTGTTCCCTCCCAAAATTCCGATCATTTCCTCAATGCTAGGTAAATCTTTTTCCTCAGAAAAAAGATTGATTGACTCAACTTTAATACCGATTTTTTCCCCATCTTCTCTAGAGGTAACTATCCCCGATACAGAGACTCTTTTTTCTAGATATTCTTTGATATTATCAAGTAAATTTGGTTCAAAGTAACATTTAACACTTTTATTAGTCAATAAATTGTAAACTCTAAAAATAGGTTGACGACTTACATCAATAGCTTTAAGCACACCTTCTACAGTACCAAAACTTTGATATTTTCCACCGATAATTTCATCAACATTAGCAATCAAAGCTTGATTCAAGTCGATACACCTCGAATCAAAGCCCAATTGCACCATAAACTCATCTCTTTTTTTCAATATTGCTAATGCTCGCACACTTTCTAAAGCTCGATCAGAAAAATACTTAGGACGAATCGGATGTTCTAAAATTGTTACTATTCCCCTTTCTACAGTCTTAATAACTTCAGAAATTTGACTAGGTGTAATCTGATCTTGAGGCATTCCTTCTAAAGTAAGATGAATGCTGCCACTATGAACTTGAGAGATTCTCCAATTTATCAGAGGGCGATTTTTGTTAGCAAGGGTTTTATCTACTTCATGGAGTAGTATTGCTAATTGTTTTTGAGCCTTGATAAATTTATCAAAAGACAACAGTGAGCCTTCTATATCTAATGTTAGGCTCTTGATTGTTTCCTTCGATATAGGGCTTTCCCCTTTAGTCATGGCTCTAGGAATCGTGATAATTATCTCAAGTGTAAAGGTTTTGGCTAACTACTAAAGCTTCCTAGTTTACATTTTTACATGAACTAAGCCTAAAGCCTAAACTAGGTTGACCTATAACCACAAAAAAACCCGCTTGCGCGGGCTTTTTCCACAAAATCAAAGTTTAATTAACCTAACAACGCTTTTGCCTTCGCTACCACGTTATCCACGGTAAAACCGAACTTCTCTAGAATCACACCTCCTGGAGCAGAAGCGCCGAAGGTATCAACCCCCAACACATCCCCCTCATCGGTGATGTAGCGATGCCAACCCATAGTTGAACCCGCTTCCACTGCGAGACGTTTTTTCACTGCTTTCGGCAGTACCGATTCTTTGTATTCTGCCGATTGTTCCTCAAATAGCTCCCAACAGGGCATAGAAACGACGCGGGCTTTAATTCCTGCTTCTTTTAACACCGCAGCCGCTTTATCGCAGAGATACAACTCGCCACCCGTACCGATGAGAATGACATCGGGAGTACCTTCACAATCGGTGATAACATAAGCACCTTTGGCCACACCCGCAAGGGAAGTTCCTGCTAAATTGGGCAGATTTTGACGGGATAATGCTAGTAACGTCGGGCGCTTAGTTTCGCTCACCGCTACTTTATAAGCACCGGAAGTTTCCGTACCATCCCCCGGACGCATGACTAACAGGTTAGGAATAGCGCGCAGAGAAGCAACGTGTTCCACGGGTTGGTGAGTCGGTCCATCTTCCCCTAAGGCAATGGAATCGTGAGTCATTACCCAGATGACGCGGGTTTCTGACAATGCCGATAAACGGATAGAATTCCGCATATAGTCGGTGAAAATCAGGAAAGTCGCCCCGTAGGGAATCAATCCCGTGTTATGGAGAGCAATACCGTTACAAATCGCCCCCATCGCGTGTTCCCGTACGCCAAAATGGACGTTACGCTCCTGATAACTGCCTTTTTGGAAATTACCAAAATGCTCTAATTCCGTGTAGTTAGAGTGGGTTAAATCCGCCGAACCACCGATTAAACCGGGTAAAACCCCCGCAAGCGCATTTAAGCAGATTTCCGAGTGTTTACGACTAGCGAGCGCCTTATCTTCGGGTTTATAAACCGGTAAAGCTTGCTCCCAACCTTCCGGCAGTTGACCGGTGGTTAACTGTTCAAATAAAGCGGCTTCTGCGGGATATTTGGCCTGATATTCGTTAAATAACTTATTCCAGTCCGTTTCTGCCGTTGCTCCCTTGTCCACTGCTTGCCGGAAACGATTTAACACCTCATCGGGAACCACAAACGGCTCGTATTGCCAACCTAACGCTTTCCGGGTTAACTCGATTTCTGTTGCTCCTAAAGCTGCCCCGTGAACATCGGCGGTATTAGACTTATTGGGGGAACCATAACCGATGGTGGTGGTGATTTTAATCATCGAGGGTTTATCGGTGACAGCTTTGGCAGCCGCAATCGCATTGGCAATGGCATCCAAATCGGTGTTACCATTCTCGACGTGCTGAACGTGCCAACCGTAGGCTTCAAAACGCTTGCTCACGTCTTCGGTAAAAGCGATATCGGTGGAACCATCGATCGAGATATGGTTATCATCGTAGAGGGCGATTAACTTGCCTAAACCCCAGTGACCGGCCAAAGAACAAGCTTCCCCGGAAATACCCTCCATATTGCAACCATCACCCAAAATCACATAGGTGTAATGGTCGATAATTTTGGCATCCGGCTTGTTGAAACGGGCCGCTAAATGGGCTTCTGCTAGGGCCAAACCGACACCATTAGCAATCCCTTGACCCAGAGGACCGGTGGTCACTTCCACCCCTTCCGTGACGAAATTTTCGGGGTGGCCGGGGGTTTTCGATTTCCACTGGCGAAATTGTTTAATTTCCTCTAGGGGGACGCTATCGTATCCGGTCAGGTACATCAAAGCATACTGCAGCATACAACCGTGACCGGCGGAGAGAACAAAACGATCGCGATTGACCCATTGGGGGTTTTTCGGGTTAAAACGCAGGAATTGATCCCAGAGGACAAAGGCCATGGGTGCGGCCCCCATCGGCAGTCCGGGGTGTCCCGATTTAGCTTTTTCCACGGCATCCACCGCTAAAAAACGCACCGCATTAATACAAAGTTCTTCGAGGGATTGGGAGGCGACAACCATAATGTTTTTTAGAATGAACTACAAAAATAAGACCAGGTTAAAGAGGGAGCCACTCAAAGATTACTCTTTCGGGGGCATCGACTCAAGCATATTTTCTAAAAGCTAAGGTGACGTTATGGCCACCAAATCCAAAGGAGTTGGAGAGGGCAGCGTTAACTATCTGCTGACGACTTTCGTAGGGGACGTAATCAAGATCACAATCGGGGTCAGGATTGTCAAGGTTGAGAGTCGGGGGAATCCGATCATTAGCGATCGCCATTACCGTGGCCACGGCTTCAATGCCGCCAGAACCGCCTAAAAGGTGGCCTGTCATCGATTTGGTGGAACTGATGGGGATTTGGTAGGCCGATTCTCCTAAAGCTTTTTTAATCGCCTTGGTTTCCGTGGGATCATTGGCCCCTGTACTGGTGCCGTGGGCGTTGATATAGCTAATTTCCGTCGGAGTTAAACCGGCATCTTTGATCGCTAATTCGATCGCTCTGGTGGCTCCACGACCATCGGGAACCGGTGCCGTCATGTGATAGGCATCGCAAGTCAGACCATAACCGATCATTTCGGCGTAAATCCGCGCCCCACGGGCCAAGGCCGTTTCTAATTCCTCTATAATCAAAATTCCTGCCCCTTCCCCCATAACAAAACCATCCCGGTCCTTGTCAAAGGGACGACTGGCCCGGGTGGGGTCATCGTTGCGGGTGGACAGGGCCTTAGCGGAGGCAAAACCAGCCAATCCTAGGGGGGTAACGGCGGCTTCCGTCCCACCGCAGATCATCCCTTTGGCTAAACCCCTTTGTACTAGACGGAAAGCATCTCCGATGGCATTGGAACCGGCAGCGCACGCAGTCACGGTGCAGTTACTCGGTCCTTTGGCCCCCGTGTGGATGGCGGTTAAACCAGCGGCCATATTGGCAATCATCATCGGGATCATGAAGGGACTACACCGGCTCGGACCTTTTGTCAAGTAAATTTCCTGTTGATCCTCAAGCACTTTTATGCCACCCACGCCCGTACCGATTAGTACGCCTATATCATCGGCATTGAGAGCGTCGATAACTAATCGAGAATCTTGCAGCGCTTGCAAACTAGCGGCGACGGCAAATTGAGCGAAACGGTCCATGCGCTTTGCCTCTTTGCGATCCACATAGTCGTGGGGGTCAAAACCCCGCACTTCCCCAGCAATGCGACAAGCGTGACGGGAGGCATTAAAGTGGGTAATTAAACCAATGCCACTTTTGCCGTTGATTAAGCCTGTCCAATAGTCTGCTAGATTATTGCCGAGGGGAGTGATCGCACCCATCCCCGTGATGACAACCCTTTTTAATGGCAATTCTGTCATGTTTGTTCAAAAATAAGGGCAGATTTTGCCCCAGATATTTAAGGCTAAATTTTCAATTTTCCCGCAATAATTAGGCGGTTGCTCCTACTTTCTCGTTAATATACTCGACAGCTTTGCCCACAGTGTCAATTTGTTCGGCTGCGTCGTCGGGAATTTCAATATCAAATTCTTCCTCTAAAGCCATCACTAACTCGACCACATCAAGGGAATCAGCTTCCAGATCATTAGCAAAGCTTGCTTCGGAGGTAACTTTTTCCGGCTCTACGTCTAATTGTTCCACAACAACTCTTTTAACTCGATCGAAAATACTACTCATGGATGTCAATTTTTATCCGCTGGTTTACCGGACTCTAGCCTCTAGGGTCTGGGGAAATGGGGCGGTGTTACCATTTCCGACAATAAATTTCGGTTAGCTTTTTCACTGACCATTTTTCATCTTACTGGAAGTTGTTCCCCTCTTGATGAAGTTTTTTGCGGTCATCAGGGAAGTGGGGTGTGGGGTAGTGGGGTAGTGGGGTAGTGGGGTAGTGGGGTAGTGGGGTAGTGGGGTAGTGGGGTAGTGGGGTAGTGGGGTAGTGGAGCATTTGGATGAAATTTCCCTAAACCCCTAAATCCCTATCACCCCAAAACCCTATCACCCTGACTCCTATCTCCTGAATAAAAAGCCAAAATATAACGGATAACTCCGAAATTCAGATAATAATCATCGGAAATTTTGGGTCTGAAACCCCGCCGTTCTAGGTTGGCTTTACGTTAGAATTAAAAGGCCAGTCTCGAA
>NZ_JADBTF010000290.1:0-2619 GCF_020246295.1 Microcystis sp. M090S1
GATGGTAATTATCTCCACTTGTGGAGTTTAGATAATAACTGGAATTGGCAATCTTCCACCGGATGGTGGGGATTAAACTCATCGGAAGCTTTTACTCAAGAAACCAACTTCCAACAAGACTTTAACGGGGATAATCTGATTGGTAATCCCTTACCCAATATAGCTAGTAGTCTAGCGGTTTCTGCTAACGTCCCAGAACCTATTATCGGGTCATCAAACGATGATATTCTCACTGGTACTCTGGACAATGATATTCTAGTTGGTGGCTTAGGGAATGATACCCTAACAGGGGGTGCAGGTGGCGATCGCTTCACCTTCAACAACCTCAATGAAGGTCTTGACACAATTACCGATTTCCTATCCAGTCAGGGGGATAAAATTACTGTCTCTGCTGCGGGTTTTGGCGGTGGTTTAGCAGCAGGAGTGGCGATTACAGCCGCTCAATTCGTGTTAGGAACAACTGCATTAAATGTCAGCAATCGCTTTAATTATAATACAATCACTGGAGGACTATTCTTTGATGGGGACGGGACAGGTACACTAGCAGCTATTCAAATTGCAACTCTTAGTTCTAAACCCAGTATTTCCGCCTCTGATATAGTTGTGTTAGTTTAATCTTAATACAGCTTGTAGGGTGCGTTAGACGGCTATCAATTCCGTCAAAAAAACAAAATTAACAAGCCGCCGTAACGCATCAACTCTATTATTAAATCGGTGCGTTACGCTATCGCGCTTCACCCCCTACGAGTAAGCGGACAACTCAAATGAACCAAACAACCGCCAATTATGATGAACCCTGGAAAGAAGCTTTAAGCGAATATTTTGAAGCGTTTTTCTAGAAAACGGGTTTCTTGAAGAAACCCGTTTTCTGGACTTGTGTAATATGGAGTTACGAGGTATAGAACGCGGTAAAGAAATTGGCGAGGAAATTGGCGAGTTACGAGGGATAGAACAAGGTAAGGAAATTGGCGCATTAGAAAATGCCCGTGATTTTGTCAAAACAGTTTGGCAAGCTCCCTTAGGTGAAGTTCCTTTAGATGTGGAACAATACCTGAATAAAGTTTCGGTACTATCTAAATTACAAGAGATTGTTAAATTAGCAGCTACCGCTAATTCTCTCGCAGAATTTAAGCAGTCTTTGGCAAAAATCCAATAAGAACATCTTACTCTAGGGTGCTGCACTGCCCACCCATTCACCTTTAAACCCTTATTTAATGGTGGTGGGCAATGCCTACCCCGGGAAAAACTACGGGGTGAGCGATATCGGTCTTCGGGCCTTTAAACGAATCCCGCACTGGCCTGTCGCGGAGGAGCGTGCGAGCCGGTAATCGGTAGAGCGGCCCGTGGTTTTGTCCTTAACGCTGAAAATAATCGAGCCATCTGACGACTGTTCGATACCGGCCGGTCCCTCTAGAAAAGCCCCCTCTCGAACGGTAGCGACCGGTTTGAAAGCGCCTTGTATTTCCACAAAAAGGGACTGACGGGTAATTCCCCACAACGGCTCCTTATCCACTTTTTGAAACAAACTCAACCAACTTCCGGCGAGTGTCTTCGGAACAGCGATCGCTATGGCCAGTGGCCCTGCTTTTATTTCCCTAAGAAAAGGATCGCGGAAACGACCAGCGTTAGTTACGAAAGTTCTCCCGGAGTGAGTGCTGTCGATGTACCATCCAGTTATACCGTTCCGACTCCGCGCACTTTCTCCTGAAAGTATGGTGGTGACAGTAATCCCATCGTAAAAGAACAACTCATCTTTTATCCCTCTGAGCAAAATGCCTCGTAATCGCGGGACATCATAAACAGGGTAAACGAGACTAGAACCCCGTGCGATCGACCCCATCTCTTTCGCTTTTCCAGCAATGATCTCCAAGGTGGTGAGGGATGATCGTCCCCAAAATGTAGCGGGATGACCAGTGATCAATACGCGATCCAACGCCTGGCTGTAAACTCCCTGAGCGAGGAGACAATTACCCCAGAAACGATGCCAAAACGAGCAGGGTCGCTCGTAGAGTTCGGGAAGTGCCTTCGGTGTACCAAGGGTAGGGGGGTTAGCATTCAGATCGAGCCGGGCCATGTAATCGATTTGTCCTCCATCGATCCAGAGCCAACCATCTTGTGTCGAAACCAGAGCGTCAATCTGGCCGTAATCGTATTGCGGGGCCTTCACTGATACGAGAGGCGTTGCAGCGCCGCTCCGCTTCAGTAGCAGGGTATCGACACCGGAGACGACCACCTCAAACGATTGGCCCCGCATTGGGATTGTTACTCGTGCTGTTTTATTCGGGGATAATGTGAATCTCGTCTCGGGTTTTCGCTCTACTGGTGAGAGGCAATATTTATCTAAAGGTTCGGCTATAACTCGCGGAATGTTAGCGACGAGAATTAAAAAAAACAATCGAAAAATAGGTCGCCACCCATTCCGATAATCATCCCGACCACCCCAAGAATGGCTAAATAACTGAACTTCCCCCGTATAAACATACTAGCTATGGCTAAAAGTCTTACAGAGCCTGAGTTAAAGCAATATAATACTAATGGACTACTGGACACAAAATCCTGAAGTCCTTACGCAGATATGGTTTGAGGCAAAATTTTTCAAATTTGACCTTTCGACCATTA
>NZ_JADBTF010000291.1:0-3866 GCF_020246295.1 Microcystis sp. M090S1
TAGCTTTAACTTTAAACTCTAAGACAAACATTTTACACAGGGGGGACTTAGACAAAATCAGTATAGCACAATAAAAGTTAAGTTAACAAGATATAGTTTAAAAAGCCGTCCTAAAAGGACGGGGCTTTAACCCAAAATTTCGGTAAGAGTCGCTAGTGAACCCCGTTAGCCTTGGAGACTTCCTTGCTAGACACCATTTCCACCCTATCCTCAAAACTAACAGCGATCGAAACCACGGGAAATCCTCTCCCGAAAGTTGCTACTTGTTCCTCTACCTGTCGTTACTGTCGGTTTTATAAGTTTCAGGGGAGAGGAAATGGCTATTGTCAACGCTTGGGAGTCCCTGTTCACAGTCATTGGCGCGCCTGTCCTTTAATTTGTCCACCTTTTGCCCCTTCTTGGGAAAGGTCGGAAAATGGGTAATTCTAAGTAGTTATCTGGATTTTACCACCTGTATCGAGCAATTTTCTCCCCATCCCGCTCCGTGCGAGGATGGGGTTTTAATCGAAACCGATGCTTTCCACTCCACCGCTATCGGGACTGGTGGCGACAAAATAGAGAATTCCCGACCCTAGACAAGCGATCGCTATACTAAAGCAAATAATCCAGACTTGAGCAGGTTCATAGCTATTACTATCGATCGCCCGACGGATGAGAAAATAGTGGCGCGTGGCGATGACAACGGTTAATAATCCCACCATAGCGAAGACAAAACCCAACAACCAACCTAGTCCTAGAGATGACGAAGATGCTGTCCGTAAACGCAAAATGACCAGACCAAAACCCATCAAAGCGATCGAGGCGCGCATCCAAGACAGATAGGTGCGTTCGTTGGCCGAATGATCTCGCCAGTAATCAGCGTTAAATTTCTGCTTTGTCTTTCGGGATTTAAACAGCATAGAGGAGTTCCTCGCAGTGAACTTCAATAAAATCAAGTATTCTTTCTTATGGTTTTAATAAATTGTTTTTATCATTTAGTTTTTCGCTTATCTTTAGCCAATTCAAGGGACTTAAGCAGATTATCATCCATAAATAGGGGAAGTTTACCGTCCCATCTTTCGATCGCTTTGTTCTGTAAAACTTCTGGACTTAAGGAATCTTGGAGAATGCGATGAGCTGCCGCCTCTCCCTTAGCCAGATTGATTTTTACTTCCGATTCTTTCAGAGCTTTCAGCACCATAAAACCGGCTTTTTTAGCTTCCTGTTCGGCAATTTGTTTGGCTTCCACCGCATCGGTAAAGCGATCAGAAAAGTTGACATGAACCAAAGAAATATCATCGACACCGATATGATAATTTTTCATTCTTTCGGTCAAACGAATATCCACTTCCCCTTTCACCTCCTCCCGTTTAGTAATTAATTCTTCGGCGGTATATTTAGCCATAACTGCCTTGAGAATTTCCTCAACTGCTGGATCGATCACTCGTTCAATGACAGCCGCTTCATCGCCAATTTGTTGAAAAATAGTATTAACTTCTGATGCTAAAATATGCCAATTCAGGGCCACATCTGTGAATACTTCCTGTAGGTCTTTGGAGGAAGCTTCGGCCGCTATCTGTTGTTTTTGAATTCTCACACTTAGTTTTTTCACCGTGTTAACAACGGGAATAATCCCGTGAATACCCTCATTAAGTATTTTATCCTGTACTTGACCAAAGACCATTAAAACTCCTCTTTCTCCCGCATTGACAATCACGAAAGGATTAAAAATAATCGCCAAGATTAATAACAAAAAAAAGAGATTACTTGGTCTAGCTAAAAGACGGATTTTGAGCATTTTAATTGATAATAGAGATAGTTGATGGGATGGGTTTGCAAATAAATAAAAGGGCTGATTTTAGGTTGTTAATTAGCGATAGCTTTATCTATTTTAAGAATTTTAGCAACTAGAAAATGAAGGTAAACTTGTCCTATATTATTTAGATGAAGTCAGATTTAGTCTCGTTATTTATTTCCCTTCTAGCTGGCAAAATATCGGGAAATAATTGTCTATTTATAGTTATCATAGTCGCCGATTAAATGTTTTAGCAATCATGAATTACAACGATTATCTCGTTAGGTTTAGTCAGAAACTTGACCAAAAAGGCATTTATTTATCCAAGAAAGGAATCGGGGTTATCCAGAAGCAATTTTAACGGAGGCAGGGGGCAGGAGGCAGGGGGCAGGAGGCCGTTTTTGTAACGGGGATTTATGCCCCGCTCCAAAAACTTTTCGCCTTAAGGCGAGGTTTTAGACCCGATTTTTTCGATAACAAAATTTCCCTTGTCTTAAATGGTACATTCTCATTCCACCAGTCTAGCTGGTACTTTCTTTTGTAGCAATTACCTTAACACAATCTAGTTTCGGTATAAAAGATATTTTGTATAAAGGATATCTGGATAAATTGACTCGCAGAAGATGGCTATGATAGAACCCTAAATACAGTAAACGGATAAGCCTACTGTACCTAATTCCATCCCCTAACGAGGTCATTTATCGATGAGTCATCTTTTCATGCGGTCGCAGCACCTCGCCGCTCTTTTCAAAATCGCCGCCACGATGACCGGAGTGGCCTTAGCTCTAACGACTGGAACACCCGCGCGCGCGGCGGGTGTTCTCCCCTTTTCCTTTCAAACCAACGTTACCGCGAGTCCGGACCTAACCGGAAATCCTAATCTTCTCAACGATCCCACTAGAGATGTCCGTCTCGATTCGGTGGTTTTCAACGGTTTAACGGTCAGTCAGTTTGATCTGGTCAATGCGGGTCGGGTTATCCGCAACGATACCGCCGACGTTACCGTGGGGGGAGTCACATATACTAACGGAATTCTCCATGCGGGTCACGGACCGAACACGACTAGCGATCCCCTGGTCGGGGAGGGTCCAGCGAAACCGAACCCCACCGACGCGGATATCGCCGCCAGTTTGGGCAATTTAAACCTGAATAGTCTCCTCGTAACCCGTGAGAACGCCGATACTGCAATTATCGAGGTTTCTTTCCTCCGACCGGTGAATACGTTCTTTTTCTGGGAACGGGGGGGAACGCCGGGGGGAACCGTTGCGGGGGATAGCGATTTACTGGTGGAAGCGCTCGCGGACGATGGAACGACGGTCTTAGCCAGTTATAAAATTTTACGCGCGAACTACACGAAAGCGGACTATAACATCAGCACGATCGTTCCTCCCGTCCTCAACAACGGCCCGTTCAATATTGGTTCGATCGGGATTCGGCTCGACGGTATCCGCGCGCGAACTCTGCGCTTAACTAGCGAGCGCAATAACGATCCCCAACGTTTGAACGGAGTCGGCGATAACGGGCCAGATTTCAAAGTAATCGCCGCCGATGTCAAGGTTCCCGAACCGAGTGTCGTGTTCGCCACCCTACTCGCAGGAAGTCTTGGAATCTTTGTGAAACGAGGCAAGGATCGTTCTACTCGCAGTAGGATAGGAAGTGAATGCTTTAAAGGCGGTTTAAATGCTATCGACCAGCGAACTGTCATTCATGAAAAAATAGCGATAAATGGGTTAAAACCCTCTATTTATCCATTATTAAGGAGATAATCACCCTTTTTCCTCGATCGCACAGATCGAGGAATTTGCCCTTTATTTCCCTCCCTGAGCGCCCATGTCTGACCGTTACCGTTTCGAGACGCTGCAAGTACACGACACGCCGGCCAGGAACCTGCCCCCGGAACCAACGCCCGCGCCGTTCCCATCTATCTCAAGGTCGCGAGAGGACTCCCGTTAAACCGCTACGCAGTTAACGGGAGATGAATCGCGACCAGAATGAAACTAACGCGGTAGGGTTTCCACTTTCGGGGAGTTTTGGTTCTCGACGTATTTTTTGGCTCTTCGGGAATTGTTATGCAAATAATTAACTTAAAATA
>NZ_JADBTF010000292.1:0-6133 GCF_020246295.1 Microcystis sp. M090S1
AGATTTCTTCAGAAATTGAAGAGATAATCGGCAAAATCACTAACCCTACTATCTTAGAAGAGCTACTAAAATTAGCAGCTACCGCTAATTCTCTCGCAGAATTTAAGCAGTCTTTGGCAAGAATCCAATAATCTTATCCTAATATATAGAAAACGGGTTTCTCAAAGAAACCCGTTTTCTGTATAATCTTAATTTTTGTTACAGGGGTCTTGACAAATTCGGGATTGTTGGGCTAAAACTGTTAGCAATAAACTTTTGCAGTTAATGTCATGACTTCTACCCTGTTGCCGATTCTTCCTGCTGTTTACGATGTTTTGTTTAATTTCGCTCAATCTGATGGTTTTTGGGCGAATTTAGAAACCGCTTTTGGCACAAGTTATGATGTGGTTAAAGCGACGCAATTACGACAGCAGTGGCAAAGTCGAAATTTTAGTCAACTTCCTGAGATTGAGGTTGTCAGTGGCGCAGTTTTAGGGACGGCTAATGGCGCTTATGGGATTAGCACTAATAAGATATAGCGGTAAGCGCTTGAGTGAGATACAGACCAAGCTTTGCCTAGCATGGTTTATAGCTCGTGACACTGTACCTCATACGACTGCACACCGCTATATATCTATCTGAAAGCTTTTTGGCTTCTGCTAGTTTAGATGCTTTGGTTGCGGTGGTGTTGGAAGAAATTGGGCATTTTGTGGATGCTCAAGTGAATGCTGAGGATTCTGCTGGTGATGAGGGTGAGATTTTTTCGGGGATTGTGCAGGGTAAGGTGTTTGAGTCTGAGCAGCTAAAATTGTTGAAGGCTGAGGATGATCATGCGATTGTTTCTTTGGATGGGAAATTAGTAGCGATTGAGCAAGCGCAGCCTGTTTCAGAAAGTGGTGGTGAAGGAGGAAACAAGCTAAAAGTTTTTACTCTAGATCCTTTACCACAAGGGACAACAGAAAGAAACGTTACTTTGACTTATCGGTATGAACATTTCTCCATTCCCGACCAGTTTGAATTAAGGTACGGTAAAGGTAAAGACCCTCTTTTCAGTACCGAGAAGCCCGTTTCAGGCAGTAAGGCTGGCATTGTAGTCTTTAAGCAAGTTCAAGGACAAGATACTGTAAATATTGAGGTGATAGCACCACAAGAAGGTACAGCTTGGAATTTCACGGTTTCTAATGATGCTAAAGAAATTCCCATTAATGGTCTTTTGGGTGATGTTATCGAGATTGATCTGGGTAAAAAATCTGGATCTATTACTTTAAAATCGATTCCTAGTAGCTTGGAGGCTAAAGGAAAATTAATTGACAAAGATGGAAAAGATGCAGTTAAGGAAAACACCTACGGAGTTTTATACTATGTTCCTATAGTATCTGGTGAGAGCCAAGAGTATGGTAAGCCTCGAAATACTCAAAAGGATAAGGGTCTTGGTGAAGTCACTTTTGATGTTGAAGATCAGGATCAGAAGTCTATAACTGTTAAGGTAAACGTTACCGATGGTTTTTCTAAGACTGATGGAAGTAATCCAGTAAAAACTGGAACTGGAGAGCTTGATATTTATACTCAACGACAACGACTAGCTTACTTGGGTTTTCCGGGTAGCAGTGGCAGTCCTTTAGTTGTTGATGGACAGTCTGGTGGTAACACTGAATGGGCAATAAAATTATTTAATTCTGTAGTTAGTAGCTCAAGCAAAGTCTTGAATGAGAAAAGTTTCAGTAAGGATAATGCTAAACAACTCATTAATGCTACTAATGCTCCACGCTGGACTGAATTAAAAAGTACCTCCATACCAAGAGTTGGAATTGTTCAAGGTTCACTCATAGAATTATGGGCATCTAATTGGACATATGATGTTCTGAACTCCGTAGTTCCTTCAAATCCTAATATTAATTTTAATGTAAATGGAACAAGTCTAAAAAAGGGTGGAGATACATCAGCACACTCTGGTCACGAAGCTGGGATGGATTTAGATATAGATACAGCCGGAAAAGGTGACGGCAATACATATGCACCAAACAATATGTTTTTTAAGGAAAATAAGTTTGGCACTAAGAATACTTGGTATGTAGAAGCTCCTGATGGTAAAGTTATCATTAAAAACACAAATGGAAAGTATGAATCTGCTGATCCTAATGTACCAGCTAATCTTACTAAAGCAATAACTGGTCTTGACATCTATAACAAGCAAGTTATCAAAGAACTATTTTCAGATACCAACAATAATGGGAAAGCAGATCAGGATGAATGGTTGATTATTGATAACCCTAATGCTGTATTTAATAATGCAAATGGCACTCCTACAAAGGGATACGTTCTTGCAGATACAAGAAACTTAATTACCTCTTTCTTGAACGCTAATGTAGGAGGAATTACAGTAAAAGAGGTTTATTTTAATGATCCTCGTACATGGGATATAGACCCTAAAAAAGTTCGTTTTGCATCTAATCATAATGGACACGTTCATTTTACTCTCAAAGCACCAAGCGCAACTACAAATTCTAATCAGAGGTTCAGCACTTTCTCTTTTGCATCTGAAAGCGTTGAACCTGTAGCTACTGATGCCATAACTGTCAACAACTTCATCCTTATAAATAATGTAATAGATATAGGAAAGATAGAAGGAAACTTCAGTACGACTGGCTCGATTAACACTGGAAATCCTGAAACTATCTATCGCTTTACACTTGGTTATCCAGTAGATGAAGATAAAATTGACGGCATCTACTTCAGTACATCTCGAAATTTTAACTTACTTCTCAATCAACTTGCTGCTGATGCTGATGTAGAGCTAATCAAAGATTTTAATGGAGATGGTATTTTTCAAGATGAGGACGTTATAGCAAGTTCAAATCAGTTAGGTAATAATCCTGAAACGCTCAATTTGACAGACCTTAACGAATCTGATTACTACATTCGCATTTTCCAAAAGGGTGGTGATACTAGCTTTAACCTTAGTTTAACAGTTCCTCCTCTACCAGTTCCAACTGACAACGCAGGAAATACAGTAACTAATGCTAAAAATTTAGGAATCATTAGTAATAATGTCCAGCAATCAGATTTTATTGGTCAAGTGGATGCAGATGATTACTATCGTTTCACATTATCATCTATCAGCGATTTGACCGTTGATGTTACTGACTTAGTAAATGGTGATTTATTTGCTGAAGTTGGACAAGATAAAAATAATGACGGCATTCTAGATTTTGATGAAATTATTGTCACATCTGATGAAGAAGGAGATACCAGCGAACAAATTAGCCGTACAGGATTAGCCGCTGGTGATTATATCTTGCATTTGGGGCGTAATAGTGGCAATACAAACTATAACCTTAACCTTTCGGCAACTCCGTCAGTTATTCCACCTGATAAAGCAGGTAGTACCCTTACCACTGCCTTCAATCTTGGCACTTTAACTGCTTCCACCCAAAACGATTTTGTTGGTAATGTTGATCCGATTGACTATTACCGCTTTACCCTGACAAATCCTAGTGGAGTTACCCTCAATCTTAGTGGCTTATCAGCAGATGCCGATTTAGAATTGTCTCAAGATAAAGATGGAGACGGTGTAATCTCTTCTGATGAAGTGATTCAGCTTTCTGAAGGAACAGACAATCAAGATGAAAATATTAATATTACGGCATTACCCGCAGGAGACTACTTTGTAAAAGTATCCCAATACGAAGGTGACACCACCTACAATCTTGCTCTCACACCAACAGCAGCCACTGGAGTAGATCTACAAGTGAGTGTGACTCCAGTAACTAATTCTCTTACTTTAGGAGATCAAGTCAGCTACACCATTACCGTTAAAAATATCGGTGCTTCTAATGCAACAGGAGTCACACTCAGCGATAACTTGCCCCTTGAAAATATCCTTGATGTGTCTGCTGTTGCCAGTAAAGGTACGAGAAGTATTTCTAGCAGTGCAATTACTGCAAATATTGGCAGCCTTAACGTCAATGAATCAGCAACAGTAGTTGTTTCAGGCAGATTGGTTGGTTCGGGTTCAACCAGTAGTTTGATTCAAGTCTCAAGCGCACAAGCAGACTTTAATCCAGACAATGACTCAGTAGTACAGCGTTTCAACGTTGCACCTGGTACAATTCAACCTGCTGATTTGGAACTTTCTCTAACTTCAGATAAAACGACAGCGAATATTGATGACCTAGTTACTTTCAAAATAACTCTAACCAATAAAGGTCCAGGAGCCGCAACATCAATTCAGGTAAAAAATGTTTTGCCTCAAGGATTAACTCTTGTTTCGTCAAATCCTCAGCAAGGTTCTTACAACTCCACATCTGGCATTTGGGAAGCAGGGAATATCGCCAAGGATAATCAAGCTTTCGTAGATATCGTTACCAAAGTTACTTCTGGAGGAAGTCTTTCTAATACTGCTGAAGTGATTGCAGTAACTGAACCTGATCCTGATTCTACTCCCAATAACAATAATCCCAATGAAGACGATCAAGCTTCAGTTATTGTCACTATTGGCACCAATGAAAATCCTAGTAATCAAGCTCCGACAAATTTAGCCTTAAGTGCGACCACAGTAAATGAAAATGTCCCTGTTAACACAGTAATTGGAACATTTTCTACCACAGACCCCGATACTGGGAATACCTTTACCTATAGCTTAGTTGCAGGAACAGGAGATACAGATAACTCAGCTTTCTCGATTGTAGGGAATCAATTACAGATTAATAATTCCCCCGATTTTGAAACCAAAAATAGTTACAGTATTCGGGTAAAAACCACCGACCAAGGGGGACTAAGTTTTGAGAAAACCTTGACAATTACTGTCAATGATGTTAATGAAACTCCCGGTAATCAAGCTCCAACAAATTTAGCCTTAAGTGCGACAACAGTAAATGAAAATGTTGCTCCCAATACAGTAATTGGAACATTTTCCAGCACAGACCCCGATACTGGTAATAGCTTTATCTATAGTTTAGTTACAGGAACAGGAGATACAGATAACTCAGCCTTCTCGATTATAGGGAATCAATTACAGATTAATAATTCCCCGGATTTTGAAACCAAGAATAGTTACAGTATTCGAGTAAAAACCACAGACCAAGGGGGACTCAGTTTTGAGAAAACCTTGACAATTGCGGTAAATGATGTTAATGAAACTCCTAGTAATCAAGCTCCGACAAATTTAGCCTTAAGTGCGACCACAGTAAATGAAAATGTTGCCCCCAATACAGTAATTGGAACATTTTCCAGTACAGACCCCGATAGTGGTAATAGCTTTACCTATAGTTTAGTTACAGGAACAGGAGATACAGATAACTCAGCATTCTCGATTGTAGGGAATCAATTACAGATTAATAATTCTCCCGATTTTGAAACCAAGAATAGTTACAGTATTCGAGTAAAAACCACCGACCAAGGGGGACTCAGTTTTGAGAAAACCTTGACAATTGTGGTAAATGATGTTAATGAAACTCCTAGTAATCAAGCTCCCACAGCCCTAATTTTCCAAAATGCTGTCACCCAGTTAGCTGAAAATGTCAATGTCACACCAGAATTTAAAGTCGCAGATCTCCTGATTGAAGATGATGGTTTAGGAACCAATAATCTCTTCCTCACGGGACGGGATAGGGAGCGCTTCTTAATTCAGAATTCGGCCCTTTTCTATGTCGGTTTTACTCCTAATTTTGAAGCTCAAAACAGTTACGAAGTCACCGTCAATGTCGATGATACAACCGTTGGTGTCACCCCCGATCTCACCCAAACCTTAACTTTAAACATCACCGATATCAATGAGGCTCCCACAGCCCTAATTCTTACCAATAGCACTAAGGCGATCGCTGAAAATACCGATACCAGTCAAGGTGTAAAAGTTGCCGATATTCAGATCAGCGATGATGCCTTGGGGACAAATAGCCTTTCTTTGCTGGGCAGTGATCAGAGCAGTTTCCAGATTCGTGGCCGGGAATTATTCTTCATCGGTAAGGCTGATTTTGAAGCCCAATCCCTCTATAATCTGACGGTGGCGGTAACGGATAAGCTTTTACGCATTTAAGTTACATTGACAGCATTACCCTTATTTTTAAGTTTTCTACTCCATTTAATAATCAATCCCCCTTCATTTAAAAGCTGATTGACTACTTTTTCCAGTTCTTCTTTATTTTCAAATTCTCGA
>NZ_JADBTF010000293.1:0-3001 GCF_020246295.1 Microcystis sp. M090S1
AAACATCTTGCAAAAGGGATTAAGTAGCGTGGGGCGCACGCAAACTTTAAACGCTTCGGGAGAGATTCCCTCTTGGTTGGTTGGAGAAATCCTGCTTGCTAACGGAGACTCAATGAACGAAGAATCCCCGTCTCTTTAGAGTGGGGAGCGTCAAAAATTACTCAGGTTGTGGTAATAAAGAGGTGTAAACTCGATCGCCTGATCAAGGGAAAGACAAAAACTATCTTAAGGTCGCCAGAGATAAATTGCCACCAAAAGCGAACCCGATGTTAGGGAGTCAACTGACCTTGAGCGAAGATGTGCCGAATGGGTAACTGTGGGGAGAATAGGGGAAAACCACTAGGAAAAACCCGAATAAAATCTTAATATACAGAGTGCCTAGTAGCCATAACGATTGCGCTCACTATCTTTGTAAATTCTATGGCAGAGATTAACCCAGAGATCAACCTCATGCAGATAGCGACTATACTCAACCAATATCGATTTGAAATGAGAGGATATAAAGCGCAAGAATTAATCGAGCGCTGGTTGCCCATCTATTCGCTAAATTGGATTCGCATGGCGATTTTAGAGGCACTCTATCAGGGACGTTACAAAGTCATTTCGGTGGAGGAAATCCTCAAAATTTGGCACCGTCGCGGCCATCCTACCTTTCATTTTACGGGGGAATTCGAGCGCTTGGTTTGTAAAAACTTGCTAGATTCCCAGTTAGATGGCAAAAAAACAGCAGTTATCCCTAAACGGGAACAGATCAATATACCTTCTCCCACCCTTGAGCAGCCCTGTCCAGAGCCAGAAGCGGGAAAAACCGATAATAATGGCACAGTAGCCACGAGTAAAGATTCTTTACTCAACTTAGAAACTTCTCTTTTTAATGATCCTCGCAAAGGGATGAGTAATGTGGAGGAATTATTCTCGCAGTTAACCCCGGAAACGCCCAAATTCCCTGAATTAGAATCAGTGCCTAAATCGCCTAACAGTCCTGGAACTAGGGAGAATTTTCCGGCTAATTTTAAACCGGCAATCGATGAGTTTATCCCTTTGTTAGACCCCTCGGAATTGTATCCCAAATTAAAAGCTGTGGCCCGCTCGCAGCATAAGTAGGGTTGGCTGAAAAAGTTTTTCGGTGGTGGCAGGGTGTGGGGTGGGGGGTGGTGGGGTGGTGGGGTACTGACACCAATTAATTCCCCGCCCTCAAGAAAAAAAATCGCCCTGACGATTAAAATAGAGTTAACTTTTCCCCTCAAGGCTCTGCTCAATTAACTAAATTATGACATCCTCCTATTTTGGTCTAGAAACCGAAGAAAATAAACTAATTAACTCTAATAATCTCTCGTTCGCCGCTTCTCTTGGTATTCATGCCCTAATTTTAGCGATTATCTTACCTAATTTCCTCAATAATCCAGCGCAGGAGCCAAAAAAGGATTTACGCAACGTCAATCTGATTGAATTGAACCCTCTAGAGCAGTCACGTCTTCCTAATCTCGACTCCTCCCTATCCAGCTTACCCGGACTGCCTAACCCCAATTTGTCTTCTTCCTCTTTGCCTCCTCTCCCCCCCATCGATGGTATCCATAACAGCACCTTACCTCCTTTACCCTCGGTTTCTTCCCTTCCCCCTTTACCGTCCTTACCTGCTTTACCTCCCCTCTCCTCTTTACCCTCCGTCAATATCTATTCTCCTCCCGTGGCATCTATCCCCTCCCTGGGTAGATTACCGATTCCTCGCAATTTTCCCACTTCTACCCCCAGTTTACCTAGTCCTCCTTCTGTTCCCACCCTGTCAGAGAATAATAATCTGCCTAGGGAGACTAATAACAACCGGATACCGCCTTACTTCGATCCCTACCAAGATAATCTAACTTTAGATAGATTGCGAAATTCGCCCCGTAGTGCATCGCAACAGGCGCAGGAACAACTAAACAATTCCTTAGCCCGCACGCCGGAGCCGAATGGTCAATCGCCCATTGATGAACAGCGTCGTCAACAATTAATGTCGGAAATGCGGGAACGTTTGCGATCCCTGGAGGCGGATAAAAGCAATACCAGTAACGACGATGCCATGAGAAATAATCTGGCTTGGCTGGCCAGAGTCCAAAAAACTAATCCTAACGCCTTAAATGAACTAAATCAGCCCAATCAGGGCAGCAGAGGCATAACTACCGTCAATTTGACCGGTAATTATCCCGCTACGGCTTGTTCCCGTCAATTGGCGGGGACGGCGGTTTATGGGGTGACGGTGGATGCCCAAGGCCGCCTCAGCAGTGAACCCCAGTTAATTAAAAGTGCTGGCTTCCCGATTTTCAATCAACAGGCAGCTAGGGAAGTAAGCTTAACTCGCTTTAATAATCCCAGTGGTGAGTCGAGAAGCTATCATGTGCGAGTCAGTTTTGCCCCTAACCCGGAAGTGTGCCGAGGTGCGATCGCTAATCCTCCAAAACCGGAGGGTAGCAACCTCAATACCCGTAACTCCCCCCCCGTAACGCCGGCAATTGAAACCCCGCTTCGTCCTAATCAAACCCCGCAACCGGCCGTTAGTCCCCAACCGGATAACGTCAAGCCCCCCGAAACCACAGGTCCAAATCCACCCCAAACCCAGCCAGAACCGCCCAAAGAAGCGATAATCGAGCAAAAAGCCCCAGAAACTCCTCCCCAAACCCCCGCTCTCAATCAGCCAGAGGGTTCCCCCGCCGGTCCCCCCACTAGCCAAAATCCTCAACCCCTGGGCGAGGAAGCTTTGCCCCCCGGTCCGCCAGCGGAAGCTAAAACTGAACCAGAAAGTTAGGCCTTTTCAGTGATCAGTGATCAGTTATCAGTTATCACTGGACTTCCCCCATACAGAAATACTAACAAATCAACGAAACCCTTACTGCAGGTCGCTTCTCAGAAAAAATTGAAAAGAGGCTACTGGGTACATTTTTCGCTTGAAAATGGCTGTACCGTTGACTGTATCTGGAGTAGAGCGATTCCGTAGAGTTGGCTGTATAGTGATCGCTAACCT
>NZ_JADBTF010000294.1:0-13559 GCF_020246295.1 Microcystis sp. M090S1
GCAAGCCCTAGATCAATTCCCACTGACTCGCCATTATTAGGAAGTGTTTCGGGATGAATCTCGACAACAAAGCTGAGAAAATAACGAGCTGCTGCATCTTTAATCACGGTGACGCTAGAAGGTTTAGAAGGTAATGGACTACTCCAAACTATTCTTAAATCACCGATTTTTGCTAAAGTAACGTGATATTGATTGATGGTAAAACCATTGTCAGTAAGTCTTGCCGATTGTTTAGATTTACGTTTTTTAAACTTGGGAGGTTTGACTTTCTTTCCTTTTCTCTCTCCCTTACAAGATGCAAAAAAGTTAGAATAGGCTGTCTCTAAGTCTCTCAAAGACTGTTGTAAAGGAATAGAAGAAACCTCGGTCAGCCAGACTTTTTCTGTCGTCTTTTTAATTTGAGTTAGTCTTTTAGATAACTCGGTATATTTTGGCTTTTTCTCCCCTTGTCGATAGAGTTCTTGACAGTAAGCTAAGGTATCGTTCCAGACAACGCGCACACACCCGAACAATTGAGACAAAAGCCTCTTTTGTTGGTCTGTTGGGTAAATACGGTATTGATACCTTGCTTTCATTGGGTTAAGATATGTGTGTCTGTATTTATTTTAACTAGGTCTGTTAATAATGTCAAGTCGGTTGCGAAAAGAAAGAAACTCTGTTTCCGATTTAAAGATACACTTGGTCTGTGTGACAAAATACAGAAGAAAGGTTTTTACTGGTAAAAGTCTGACTTTGGTTGAAAAGTCTTTTAAAAGTCTGACTTTGGTTGAAAAATCTTTTAGAGAAGTTGCGGAAAAGATGAATTTTCAGATATTGGAATTTAATGGGGAGTCTGATCATGTACACGCATTGATTGAATACCCACCGAAACTATCTATTTCCGTGATGGTCAACTCTTTAAAGGGAGCCTCTAGTCGTAGGTATGGACAAGCTGGTTATCCTAAGCCATACGGGAAAGACGCTCTTTGGTCGCCCAGTTATTTTGTATCTTCTGTAGGAGGTGCGCCACTGGAAGTTCTTAAGTGCTACATCAAAAATCAGGAAAAGCCGTCGTAAAACGACGGGGTTTTAACCCAAATTTTCGATAACTCGATCGAGGTCCAAGAATGTTCGGCCTCGATCAATTTCTTCAGTTACGCGAAGTCTGATGGGCTGCCGGGTTATCTTGAAGAGAGTTAGCAGTAGTCTCAGGAGACAATAGATTATGACTTGGCGCGGCTCAACCGATACAAAAGATCGCATTTTTGCAGCTTTAGTATATCTTTTACCCTTATATTCGGCTTTTGCCTTCGGTATCTTTATCTTTCAGCAAATCCCTTTTCTAGGAGCGGCCTTAGCAATAGCCTTATATCCCTTAGCTTTTCTCTATAGTTCTCTGGGAAGCTTTGGCAGTTTAATTATCTTTTTCGTCCTCTTTTTCGCCGTGGTACGCAATCCCCGCATTAGTCATTTTATCCGGTTTAACACCATGCAGGCGATTTTAATCGATATTTTGGTGTATTTATTGGGATTGGTCTTAGGTTTCGTCGCTAGGGGTTTAGGGGCGAATTTAGTGGTAGAAACTCTTTTTAACGTCGTCTTTTTGGGAGCATTTGCCGCCTGTGTTTACAGCATTATACAGTCGGTTATCGGCAAATACGCCGATATTCCCACAATTTCCGAGGCGGCCTATTCCCAAGTGGGAGGTTAGGTCAGCTTGAGTTTGTCCCCTTTTTCGGCTACAGTCTCTCCAGAATCAATGCGTTCGCTGCCAGGCCACATCTATGAGTCCATTTAAACAGACCCTACGGGAACTCAACGCTCAGAAGGGGAAAATAGCCGCTTCTGTGGGCAGAAAAACGCCTAAACGAGTTAATCGTTGGTTTAAATGGCTTTCTCCCGGTCTTTTTGTCAAACGCTGGCTTTTAATCAGTTTAACCGGCGTTTTTCTCACCTCCTTCGGTTTGGCTATTTGGGTAAAATTAACCCCAGTTAATCGCTTTTTAGAGTTTGTTTCCCAAGCATTAGAAATGATCGCCCGTTTAGTCCCTAATTCTGTTTCCGGGCCGCTGGCGGTTTTGCTGGGTGTCTTTTTGTTATTCTGGGGTCAGAGTCGCACCGTGGAAACGATTACAGAAGCACTACAACCGGACGCATCGGAGGAATTAGTTGATCTCCTACGCACCCATCGTCGTCTCCATCGCGGCCCGAAAATTGTGGCCATCGGTGGCGGTACGGGTTTATCGACGCTTTTACGCGGTTTAAAACAGTATAGTTCTAATATCACCGCTATTGTCACCGTAGCTGATGATGGCGGTTCTTCGGGCCGATTACGTCGGGAAATGGGCATTTTACCCCCGGGGGATATTCGCAATTGTATCGCCGCTTTAGCCGATGAGGAAAAGTTATTAACGGAATTGTTTCAATATCGCTTTCATGCCGGGGATGGTTTATCGGGCCACAGTTTTGGTAATTTATTTATCAGCGCTATGACCGAGATTACCGGCGATCTGGAACAGGCGATCGATGCTAGTGCCAAAGTTTTGGCCATTCGCGGTAAAGTGCTACCTGCTACCCTTACCGATGTTAGTCTCTGGGCTAAGTTAGCCGATGGGCGCATTATTGAGGGAGAATCGAAGATAACCGAAGCTATGGGGCAAATTCGTCAGATTGGCTGTCATCCTGCCGATCCGGTCGCTTTACCGGCTGCTTTAGCGGCAATCAAGGAGGCAGATTATATTATTATCGGGCCGGGTAGTCTTTATACCAGTATTATCCCTAATTTGTTGGTTCCCGCAATTCGTCAGGCCCTAGCACAGGTGACAGTCCCCCGTGTCTATGTTTGTAATATTATGACCCAGCCGGGGGAAACGGATAATTATTCGGTGGCTGATCATATTCGGGCGATCGAAAAAGTCTGCGAGGAACGCGTCTTTGATGCAGTTTTAGCCCAAAGAACTGCACCATCGCCCCAATCTCTGCAATTATACGCCCAAGAGCATAGTCATCCTGTGTTTTTAGACCGCGAGGAGGTGGGAAAAATGGGTTATCGCATTGTTTTAGCGAATGTAATGGCAGAAGATGAAGTTACTGCCAAAGTTAGTCATGATCCCCAACGTTTAGCGCGAGTTTTATGGCGCTGGTATGCTAAAAAGTGAATAGCGAGATGACTAAATGTTTTTATCTAGCTTTGTCAAGTTATAAAATCATATTTTTGGCTTTAATTTGCCGACATTAGCCAAATTTGCTGATTAAAGCCCTAGGAAAAAATTAGCCTAAAAACCATTTCGCCTTATTCTGTGTTATACTCAGATTTTGAAGAGAGATGATTATGCACTACTCTACTAAATCTAATCAAGAGACAGGTGCGACAGTCTATTCCCCAAGCGATGGAAGTGAATTAATTCCTGCTGAGGTTAAACTAGATATAAACGGGCAAAACTATCAATCACTTAATATACCTCTCCCAGAGGGCTATACAGTAGATGATGAAGGAATCATCAATAACTATGGTAGCGAACCCAAGATTTATCTATCAAAATCCCCATCTTTAGAACAGCAAAAATGGTATATTTTGCAAGGAGTAGGGGCGGTTTTGTTGGTTGCTTTGGTGTTATTAATCACCTTTTCCGTTAGCTAGATAAAAACCGTAGGATTGACATTTAAGTTGAGCGAGACAGGAAAACTTTAATTTACACCATAGAGTCTGCATCCCAAGTATCGGGAGCATATATTGGAACCGACTCTATCTATCTGTCCAAATAGTAAATCTGACAGCTGAACTTTTTTACTTTGCTAAACTTGACAATTTTTTTCAGTTTTTTGTGGGTTGCTTCGTGATCAACAATAGAACAACCAATAGAGTTAACTTCTCAAAGGAAATTCAACAGGTATGAAATTTAATCCTTCTCTTAGTCAAGAACCTCGCTATCAGGCAATTCCTGTTATGCAGATAACTTCCAAAGAAACCCTTCTCCATTGGTTAGAACGGACAGGAAGATTAAAATTACGTCAATCTGATGCTCATCCCGATTTGCAAATTTTAGAAGAACTAGACGATATTATCGATCCAGATAATTATGCTATAGAAGAAGAAGAAGAATAAATAGTCTTAAGTAGGTGGGTGGAATTAAATATAAGATGAACGTAGTTGGGTTGAAGCATGAAACCCAACGCTCGCTCATGTTACGCTACTGCTAACCCATCCTACAAATAATTGTGCCTCCCTACTTACTGGGAGTTAGGAGTGAAATTTCAATTATCTAATATTCAGGAGATTAAGAAAGTGGTATCAACGAAAAAAACGGCTTTAATTTACTGTGAAAATCAGTTTGGACGTGTGGACGGAAAAACGGCAGCTGGCTTGATCCGACAATCAGAAATATATACAATTGTTGGTGTGCTGGATAGTTCCTTAGCGGGAAAAGATGCGGGAGAAGCATTAGGAGACAAAAAAAATCATATTCCCATTTTTGCCAATTTACAAGCAGCCTTAGAAAAACTTAGAGATGTTCCCAATTGTTATATCTACGGCAAAGCACCCTTAGAAGCGTTTATTCCCCCCCTAGAAAGGCTGCTAATTTTAGAAGCAATGGCACAAGGAATGGAGATTATTAATGGTTTGCATCAATTCTTCTCCGAGGATTTAGAATTTAGGGAGCAAGCTAGTCAGTATGGTGTGCAAATTACAGACATTCGTAAACCACCACAATTAGCTGATCTTCATGTATTTACTGGGCAAATTTCCCAAGTAAATATACCCGTTATTGCCTTTTTAGGAACCGATTGTGCTTGCGGAAAAATGACCACTGCGGTGGCAGTTAATCAAACTCTCCAAGGCTTGGGTATTAAGTCTGTCTTAGTCGCTACTGGACAAACTAGCTTGATGCAGGGAGCAAGATATGGGGTTTCGATCGATGCTTTGGTTTCTCAATTTGTCATCGGTGAAATTGAAAATGCTGTGGTTCAAGCTTTTGAGCAAGAAAAACCCGATATTATTTTAGTGGAAGGACAAAGTTCTCTGAGTCATCCTGCTTTTATGAGTTCCGTGGGAATTTTGAAAGGAAGTATGCCCGATGGGATTATTTTACAACATCCCCCAGCCCGAAAATTTCGCTGTGATTTTCCTCATTTAGCCATGCCAAAATTACAGGAAGAAATTTCACTAATTGAGGCAATTTCTCCCACTAAAGTTATCGCTATTGCGATTAATCACGAAAATCTCACCGCAGCAGCCACTGAGCGTATTATTGCCAAATATGAGCGAGATTTTCAGTTACCGACTACTGATGTTTTGTTACACGGATGTGAGAAATTAGTCCAAGCTTTATGCGATCGCTTTCCGAAATTAAACCGGAAAATCAAAGGGGAAATTTTAGCTGCAATTCCCGCAATTGGGAGCAAATAGGCTGATGAAAGACCTTTTACCCAGAATCGAGATTTCTCTCCCGAAAATACGCCATAATGCTCGTTTACTCTGCCAATTCTACGGCAGCAAGGGACTTTCTGTGATGGGAGTTTCCAAAGCGATTTTGGGTGATCCCTCGATCGCCTTGGCGATGATTCAAGGTGGAGTCAACTTTATCGCTGACTCTCGAATCGAAAATATTCTCAAAATGAAACAAGCAGGAATAGTGACAACTTTTGTTCTGTTGCGTACTGCCTTGAGTCAAGCAGAATCAGTGGTTAACATTGCAGATATCAGCTTAAATACCGAATTAGCAACAATTCAGGAACTTTCCTATTATGCTCAAGAAAAGCAAAAAATACACCGCATTATTATCATGACGGAGTTAGGGGATTTACGCGAAGGTGTACTGCCGAAAGATCTGGTCAAGTTCATCAAAAAGACCCTCGCTTTTCCCTTTATCAAAATTATTGGACTGGGTTGTAATTTGGCTTGTTATGGAGGTATTAAACCTGATAGCCATAATATGAGCAAATTATCTGTGTTAACAGATACAATTGAGCAGGAATTTTTAATAAAATTACCGATTATTTCAGGAGGCAATTCTGCTAACTATCAATGGTATCAAAAAAGTAGCGAAGTTGGTCGGATTAATAATCTGCGTTTAGGAGAATCAATTTTATTAGGTTGTGAAACAGTTAATCGACAAGTGATACCAGGCTTATATACCGATGCTTTTCGGTTAATTGCTGAAGTAATCGAATCCAAAGATAAACCATCTCTACCCTCTGGAGAAATTGGTCGAGATGCTTTTGGTAATGTTCCCAGCTTTATCGACCAAGGCATTCACCGTCGACTTATTATTGCATTAGGAAGACAGGATATTCTTATCTCTGGATTACAAACAAGTCAGGAGATAAAAATATTAGGTTCTAGTAGCGATCATCTAGTTCTTGATAGTCATAACAAGAGGTTAAAAGTAGGAAGCGAAGTCAGTTTTAATCTTGATTACGGAGGACTTTTAACAGCCATGACTTCTCCTTTTATTACTAAAAGTTATGCTCTCAATGCAGTAGCACAACTGTCTTGATCGATTAATAAATATCCACAGATATATTTAGGGTCTGCTGGCTTATCACCTTGACATCAGCGCCGTAGAGATTTGTGCCTAATTACTATCCTATCGCTAAATTCTGGGAAGAAATCAAAATCCCCCTAAATCCTTAACAAATTCCTAATCATCTCGTTTGGCACCATGATAAGCCGCCCCGAGGTATAATTCCCCTACTTTCGGGTTATTGAGTAAATCTTGACCCGATCCCTGAAAACGATCTTGACCACTTTCTAAAACATAACCTCGATCGGACATCATTAGGGCTTTTTTGGCATTCTGTTCCACTAAAATAATTGCAGTTCCCTTCTGATTAATCACTTTTATCTGTTCAAAAACGCTGGTTACTAAGATAGGAGATAAAGCTGCCGAAGGTTCATCGAGAATTAATAAATCCGGTTGCAACATCAGCGCTCGTCCCATGGCTAACATCTGTCTTTCTCCTCCGGATAAAGTGCCAGCTTTCTGACGACGGCGCTCGAGCAAACGGGGAAACATGGTATAAATGGGCTCTTTTAAAGATTTTATATTTCCTTTGCTCGTAAAAGCTCCCATTTCAAGGTTTTCTTCAATGCTCAGGGATGGAAAAACATTAGCAATTTGGGGAACATAACCCATTCCGAGGGGAACGATTTGATTAGATTTCCAACCGGCGATATTTTGTCCCTTAAAAGTGATAGTTCCAGCACTGGGTTTTAATAAACCAAAAATCGTCTTAGCGAGGGTAGATTTTCCCGCACCATTGGGACCTATAACCGTGACTAATTCCCCCGGTGCAATGCGAAAGTTAACCCCTTGCAATATGTATAAATCCTGCACATAACCAGCATAAACTTGTTCAACTTCTAAAAGATAATCCATGGTAAGGTAAAAAGGAGATAGGAGACAGTAATATGAATTATGAATTGGGAAGTGGGAAGCATTTTCAGTGAACAGTAATCAGTGAACTGAAAACTCACATCTGATAACTGATAACTGATAACTGATAACTGATAAATTAGGGAGTTTTTTGTAAATCGGGACGTTCTTCTGGCAGAATTGCACCTTCGACGGGGCATACTTGTAGACAGATACCACAGTCGATACAAGTGGCAAAATCAATCCAATACCAATCGGTTCCTTTAACATTTTTACCCGGTCCCGGATGGATGCAAGCAACAGGACAAGCGGAAACGCAATCGGCAACCCCTTCACAAGTTCCAGTGACGATCGAATGTGGCACAGTGTTTTCTCCTCTAATTCTTCACATTACTTTACCACTTTTAGGCACTGCCGTGCCAGGAGCGGATCATTGTTAGGAAACTTTCCCTTAATTCCCTAAAATATTGGGAGTTTTTTCTTGATCTTAGCAAGAAGTAAAATAGAAGTTTTCGCTAGGGTTTTTACTATTCCCTTACGGGAGGACAAATAGTTAATTTCTTCCCGTAATTCCTGATTATTTTTCTGGAGATAATTATGATTATTTTCTAATTCTTTTAGGGATATTTTCATGTCTTTTATAGTACGATAATCTTGCTGTTGTTTCAGATACATTATCTGTTGTGCTTCCTGTAATTTTCTTAACTCTAACCAGACTTGATTCTGACTTGATTCCTTAGTTTCACTGAGCGCATACCAGAGAAAATCAGTGATTTCTTCCGCTATTTTTTGATTAACTTCAAAAAACTCGATAATATCAATTTTTTCGCTGGAAATTTTGAGGTATAACTTTCTTAAATCTTGGGCAATATTAGAGGAAAAAGCGATGATTCTAGCAGCGGATAAAATTGCATAGTGTTTTTCTAAATCTACTGGTAAATTGCCGTTTTCTTCTGGGAATTCATAAGCAAGCAAAAGTAGAGAAGGAGTGTTTAAGGGACTGGTATAAAAAGTGGAAATAAATAAATTTGCCTGTAGGCGATCGCAAATAGCTTGAATTTTTCTGGCATCCTTTCCCGTACAATTATAATCGTAGGATTCCGCAGGCCAATATTTAAATTCTTCCCATCTTGGTGCGGTGTTATTTCTATCTAAAATAACAATGTGTTGACTAAATTCTAATTGACTCCAATGCTCTAGAATTGAAGACCAAATTCTGGCTAATTTTCGTTGCTTAAGTTGAAAGATCACGCCATCAATAACAATAATTGGGCATCTTTTCCGGGAGATAGCTTGAATTGTTTGTAATTTTTCTCGCTCATCTTCCTGTAAAATTATGCCTAAATCTTCCATCTTAACTGGATTGGGCTTAATTTCTATATCCTTAATGTCTGGGTGGGGAATTTTATAGATTTTACACACTTGATAATGTTCCTGTAATGCTTGACCATTACTGCCATGTTCTAAGCCTTGGAGATTTAAATAATATAAGCCTAAAATCTCAGGAATTAAAGCCATTTTTTCGCCTTGAATGCCGATTCTTAACCAAAATTCGTAATCACCGGCACAGCGAAAATTTTCCTGAAAATAACCATATTTATCGTGCAGCATTTTTCGCCACATTGGTTGAGAACCCACACAACAACCTTGACGCATCTGTTGATAGGAATAATGTGGCCAATTCCAATGTTTTAAAGCTGGGGTGGTGGCAAAAGTATCATTTTTGAGGGTGGTAATTAATTGATCGGCATAAACCAAGCTAATCTCTCTATTGTTATCTAGATAATTAGCCATAATTTCCAGAGCATTAAAACAGCGACGATCATCAGTATTCCCATTGGTGATATAGGAACCCCTAGCTAGTTTAATAGCACGATTCCAAGCGCGGTAGAGGGTTTCTCGTTCTCTAGTTCTCTGGTAAATAATATTAGGATAATTTTCTTGAAACTCTTGGATAATCTCCCCTTCATTCTCCGGGGAAGCACTATCGATAATAATAAGTTCTACTTCTCCCTTTTTATAAAGAGTTTGAGTAACTAAATCCTCTAGACAACCCCGGATAAACTCCGCTGATTTATAGGTAGAAACAATTACAGAAACTTTGATCCTCTGCACTGGTATAGAGTTATTAAAACTAGGATTCATCGGCTTATCTGATCGCAATTCAAGACAGGGAAATTTTTTGATAATTTTGAAAAAGAAGATTTTAAGACTCTATATTTGATCGGGAGAATTGTCAAGATGTTATCGACTCGTATTGGGATACCAGTTTATTTACCTTTGGCTTGTTACTTGACATACTAAAAAACTATAATGGGAAGGCTGTGGAAAATGAGCAATAATGACCGTATCTTCCTCCCTAGACTGGCTAACCCGTGGAACCAGTGACCTATTCCCCCATCAACCCGACTCCCAAGATCCTAGGGAAAATTTAACCCAACTACTGCAAACTACCGATCGCCCTTTAAGAATTAAACTAGGTATTGACCCCACCGGCAGCGATATTCACCTAGGCCATAGTATCCCTTTTCGGAAACTGCGTGCTTTCCAGGATGCCGGTCATGTAGCAGTGGTGATTATTGGTGATTTTACCGCTAGAATCGGCGATCCGACGGGAAAATCGGAAGTTAGAAAACAATTAACCATCGAAGAAGTGAGAGCCAATGCCGAGAATTATCTGGCACAATTACGCCCAATTTTAGATTTTAACACGCCTAATCGCCTAGAAATTCGCTATAACTCGGAATGGTTGGGGAAATTAGACCTATCGCAAATTCTCGAACTCCTCTCCACCATGACCGTCGGGCAAATGTTGGCAAAAGAAGGCTTTTCCGAACGCTACGACAAGGAAAACCCGATTTTTCTCCATGAATTTCTCTATCCCTTAATGCAGGGTTATGATTCCGTAGCTGTCGAGGCCGATGTCGAATTGGGAGGAACTGATCAAAAATTTAATATTGCCGTCGGTCGTGATTTGCAGAAATATTTCGGTAAAAAACCGCAATTCGGGCTACTTTTACCGATTTTAATCGGAACCGATGGCAGTCAAAAAATGTCCAAATCCCTGAATAATTATGTGGGATTGCGGGAATCGGCCCTGTCCATGTACTCGAAACTGGAAAAAACCCCCGACGCTTTGTTAAAAGATTATTACGAACTATTGACAAATTTGCCCTTAGATGCTATGGCGAGCAATCCGCGAGAGGCACAAAAACAACTGGCGATCGAGGTAGTTGCCCAGTTTCACGGAGAAGAGGAGGCATTAAAAGCACAAAAAACGGCGCAGGAGATAGTTCTACAGGGAAATACAGCAGCAGCTGCTTCTGTACCCGAATTTTCCCTAGCATCGGTCACTTTTCCCCTGAAATTATTCTATCTTCTCTCGGCCACTGGCTTATGTAAAAGTAGCGGCGAAGGGAGAAGACAGATTCAGGGGGGTGCGGTGAGGATCGATAGCGAGAAAATCACCGATGTGGACAAAAGTTTTGAGACAGCCGAAGCTTTAACGGGAAAAGTCCTACAGGTGGGCAAAAATAAATTTATTCGCTTCGTAGCTTAAATAAGCGAAAAAGTCCCTATTCGGCGGCTTTTTCCACGATTTCTAACTCAAAATCTCGAAAATGGGCTTTAAACTTTTTACTGAACTCGACGAGGACGGGTAGGTTGGCGCTAACCGGTCTACCACGCCATTCGGTGACAATCCCTTTTACCTCTCCCTCTAGTCCTTTCACGTCAAAAGGATCCGATTTGTGTTCAGGATGGTGATAAACTACCACAGACTCAATTACACGAACTCGATCGCCAACTTTCATAAACTCTCTAGCGAAGACAAACGCCTATTGTATCTTTGAAGACAATCTTATCATTGTACGCCGTATCAGGGAACGGGGAACTGAAAACTCTTAAGATTGAAACCTAGAGCTTGAGCTTTGACGATACTTTTGTTCGTAAGCAGCAATACTGGGAGCAACCTAAGCGTCACCTGTTGTGCAAGGCTGACGGCTGACGGCTAAAAAACTGATAACTGCTCACTGATTTGATAGCATGGGGGAAAACCTATAGAGGGTTAAGCGGTATGAGTGACTATAAAGATTCTTCTTCCATGCGCTATTTCCTGGCGGGATTAAAACCCTTTGCCCAACCTTTATTTTGGCTACCGTTAGGAATATTTTCCTTGGCTCTAATTGCTTTGTGGGTATATCAACAGAATCCTGAATGGTTGGGTTCGGTATTAGATACCCCAGGAATGTCCTTGGAGGAGCGGGAAATCAGGGCTAACCAGATTACCGATACTCCTCTCCCCACTGCTGTACCATTGCCGGCCATTCCTGCCCATAATAATACCGCTCGCCTGAACAAACCGGCCTCGACGCAGCCTTTTAATCCTTTAAATACTAATCCCGATAACAACCAGAAACCCTCTTTGTTCACCCCGTTAATGCCGCAGCCTAAGCAAAATCAGGCACCGAAGGCTAGTAAAAGTCTGCAACCGATTCAAGTGCGACCGATTAGTGGCGACACTAGCAATTATCCTTTACAAAGGGAAATCGAAAATCGCTCGCGGACTAATAACTTGAATAATTTTCCTAATCCCAACCCCGGGGGCAGCCCGAATCAAGTCAACCCCCAGGGGAATAATTCCCCTGAGCAACAAAATGTTCAGGCCCCACCCTCCCGGAATAATGCCAACCCTAACCCCGTCCCGGGCCCTAGCAACCCATCCAACTATTATCAACCCCCCGTATATCAGGCCCCCGTCTACGGCAGTCAACCTGACGTCACTGGTTATCCCAATCAGGGAATGCCACCCAACAATAATGGCACCCCCAATCAAGTTCCACCTGAAAGTATTAACCGAGGTTTCTCCATCCAACAACCCATTAATGCCCAGCCTTCTGGTTACTAGAGGAACTTTGAGCTTGTAGGAAGTCTAATAAAATCGGATTAACTATTTCTGGGGCCTCGTCCTGGGGACAGTGGCCTAAACCGGCTAAGGGGATAAACTGTTTTACGGTCGGGAATCGTGCTAATTCTCGGCCCAAGGCCAAGGGCTCCCAGGGATCCTCGCTACCCCAAAGCAGAATAGCTGGACAGGGGAGAATCGGCAGCAGGTCTTCCGGCAGTGGGCCGCCAGAATAACCGGTAAAAGCGAGGAAAACCTCGATCGCTCCCTGATCTCTGGCGGGTTTTAGGATTATTTCTACTAATTCCTCCGTTACCGCTTCCGAGCGCCGATAAGCTTGCAGGAGAATTTTACGCACTGTCTGGGGTTTAGCGATCTGTTGGAAGAAAAAAGCCCCAATTGCTTTATTTTTGAGAATTATTTGGGCAATATCCGCACCTAAACGACGATACCAGGGTAATTTACCCCGTTTTCTTTCGTGCAGTAGTCTGAGGGAACAATTAATCGCCGCCACCCCAAGGACAAAATCGGGATGATCGACGGCAGCCTGCATGATGGCGACGCAACCGATGGAATTACCCGCCAAAAAAGCAGGCCCCCCCACCACTTCCCGACAAAAATCGGCAATTTGCGCCCCCCAAGTCTCGAAAGTGTAATCGATCTGGTTTTTTGGTTCGGGTTTGTCGGAACCGCCAAAACCAATTAAATCTAGGGCAAAACAGCGACATTTTTCGCCTAAAACGGGGATATTTTTCCGCCAATGTCCCCAAGATGCCCCAAATCCATGCACAAGCACGATCGCAGGTCCCGTCTCCCCCGCACTCTGATAGGTGATTTTGAATCCCCGCCAATACCAGATTTTTGGTTGTGTCTCTAATCCTAGAATTTGCTGCATACTTTTGTTTATCTGTAAAGTATTTGTTGCTTTTCTTAATATATACTGTCAGGAAAGAAGCATTAAGCGAATATTTTGAAGCATTTTTAGAAAACGGGTTTCTCGAAGAAACCCGTTTTCTTGTAATAAATGTTAATTTATGTTGTGGAAGTCCTGAAAGATTGGGGATTGTTGAGCTAAAACTGTTAGCAGTAAACCTTTGCTGCCAACACCATGACTTCCACCCTGTTGCCGAGCCTTCCTGCTGTTGACGATGTTTTGTTCGATTTTGCTCAATCTGATGGCTTGAGTCAAATTAATCAGGTGGATAGTGCGAGAAATCAGGGTTTAACCGCACCCGAATTAAATACTGTAGTTTTCCTCGATGCTGGTGTTACCGATTATCAAAGTCTCCAAGCTGGGGTAA
>NZ_JADBTF010000295.1:0-10884 GCF_020246295.1 Microcystis sp. M090S1
CCCCTGCCCCTAGGGTTGATTCATAGTAGGGTTGATTCATGAATCAACCCTACCTTGAGGGGGTTTGATCCCCCCTGTCAGCCTTGATAAGGGGGGTTTGATCCCCCCTGCCCCCCTTGATAAGGGGGGTGTCTGACAGTTTTTAACACCTACCGACAATCAACCCTACCTTGAGGGGGTTTGATCCCCCCTGTCAGCCTTGATAAGGGGGGTGTCTGACAGTTTTTAACACCTACCTACTTAGTGCCAGATTAATTTCTTAGCTAGGATAGGCAAGAGGCAGCTGGAAGAAATTCTCCTGTCTCCTGTCACGACTGCTGGCAGTAATTTTGCCAGCATCTGATGTTCAGTTCAAACTCAAGCAACTATGTGTCAACTTCTAGGCATGAATTGTAATGTCCCCACGGATATCTGTTTTTCCTTCGAGGGATTTTGTGCGCGGGGGGGAAAAACCGACGAACATCGAGACGGTTGGGGAATTGCTTTTTTTGAGGGTTTAGGTTGTCGAACTTTTATTGATGTTAAACCCTCGATCGCTTCTCCGATTGCGGAATTAATTAAAAACTATCCCATCCATTCTACCAATGTTATCGCCCATATTCGCAAAGCTACCCAAGGAGAAATTAAATTAGAAAACTGTCATCCTTTTCGGCGGGAATTGTGGGGAAAATATTGGGTTTTTGCCCATAATGGTCATTTAGAAAATTTCTCACCGGCTGCGGGAGATTTTTATCAACCGGTTGGGGACACGGATTCGGAAAAAGCTTTCTGTTTAATTCTTAATACCCTGCGAGAGACTTTTCCCCAGGGCAAACCTTCCCTAGAACAACTTTATCAAGTCCTAAAAACTATCACAAATTCTATCGCTTGTCAAGGTATTTTTAATTATCTTTTATCCGATGGTGAACATTTTTTTGCCCATTGTTCAACTAAATTAAGCTATATAATCCGTCAGTATCCTTTTGCCGCCGCTCATTTAATTGATGAAGATGTGAGCGTTGATTTTCAAGCTTTAGCTCGTCCGGGCGATCAAGTGGCAATTATTGCCACTACACCCTTAACTGATAATGAAGTTTGGACAGCGATTAATTCAGGAGAATTATTAGTTTTTCAGGAGGGCGCAGCAATTTTAAGTTAATCTTACCAGTGGTCACTTTGTCGAGATTTTTCTAAATCAATTAACTGAGTTTTTAGCCCTAACCAATCTAATTGATTGGCGAGGCAATCTGAACCAATTTTTCCCGCTTCTAGATAAATAACTCTCTCGGCAAATTCCTCTAAAAAATCTAGTTGATGATTGACCATAATTATCGTCATTGAACTTTGATTGTTTAATACTTCTAATAACCTGTTGGCCGTGCCTGTATCCAGAGCAGAGGTGGGTTCATCTAATAACAGTATGCTCGGTTCTAACAGCAAGGCTCTGGTAATTGCAACTAATTGTCTTTGTCCTAAAGATAATTCTAACTCCCCGCGCTCAAACCACTGTTCGGGAATTTTTAATAGGGATGTCCAATGGTCAATTCTCTGATTAATTTCAGCAGGGTTAAGTTTTTTTAATTGCAGAGGATAAGCGAGAGCATCTCGAACAGTCATCCCTAATAACTTCGACTCTTGTAGCAATAAAACTATCTGTTGTCGCAGGGAAATAACCGGTATTTCCTTAATCGATTTACCTTGAAAATAAATATTTCCCGTGCTGGGTTCCTGCAAACGATTTAACAATCGCAAAAGAGTCGTTTTTCCTGCCCCAGATGCTCCGACAATAGCTAACTTTTCTCCTTGCTTGATGCTAAAAGTAATATCTTCTAACAGATAAGCACTGCCGCGTCGGATAGCTAAATTTACTTGCTGTAGTTCTAAAATCAAGATCGGTCTTTTCCTTACTTAGTTCAAGTTTATTATATAATAAAAATAGCCCAATGAGTTCGGCAGGTATTCCCCATGGTTAGTCAAGTTAACAAAACCGAGATTATCTATCCTGAGAGCGACGGTAAACCGATGGCAGATAATACTAAACAATTTAACTGGATAGTAACGATTAAGCAGAATATCGACTGGTTATATATCGATGATCCCCAGGTATTTGTAGCGGGGGATCTGTTATGGTATCCCGTGCAAGGCCAGCCGAAAATTGCTGCCGCTCCTGATACGATGGTAGTATTTGGCAGACCGAAAGGCGATCGAGGTTCCTACAAACAATGGCAAGAAGATAATCTTGCTCCTCAAGTCGTCTTTGAGATTCTTTCTCCCAGTAATACCTCCATCGAAATGGCCAAAAAATTGCTATTTTATGATCGCTATGGAGTCCAAGAATACTACGTCTATGATCCCGATGATAATAGTCTAGAAGCTTGGCAGCGAATTGGTGACAGTTTAGACAGTGTTAGTGAGGTTAATAATTGGGTGAGTCCCCGTTTAGGCATTCGTTTTGACTTAACCGACGAGTTAAAAATTTATCGTCCTGATGGTACTCAATTTTTGTCCTACAGCGAAATTAATCAACTACTGGAGCAGGAAAAGCAACGGGCTGAAAATGAACGCCAACGGGCTGAAAATGAACGCCAACGGGCTGAACAGGCTAATCAGCAGTTAGTAGAAATGGAGGCAAAACTGCAAAAATATCGTCAACTTTTTGGGGAATTACCTAACTAGGGTCTGCTGAATAAATGTGAAATATAGACGAGGTAAGGGGTTTGGGGCCTGTTTGGCGAGGCAGGTGCAAGATTTTAAAGCTAGTGGCTCAAAAACCTTGCATCTTGATCGGCGATTGCGTCCTGTAGGGGCGAAGCATTCGGGCAATAACTTATCGGTGAAACCGTAGATTTTCTATCCGAATGCTTCGCCCGTACTTTTTGCCGCAAACCCTAACTAAAATCTTCACTAGCGAAGGGAGTATAACAAAAAAAAAGAGGACTGGTTAGTCCTCTTAACAAGATTAGTTTTCGCTAAATATTAAACACAGAATGATTGCCAGGCCTAGTAGGCTAGACCCATACTGCGGGTGGTTTCTGCTCCGAGATAAACCCGAATGCTCAAGAAATCCGTCGGACAAGCGGTTTCGCAACGTTTGCAACCAATACAGTCTTCCGTGCGGGGGGAGGAGGCAATTTGGGCAGCTTTACAGCCATCCCAGGGGACCATTTCCAGCACGTCGAGGGGACAAGCCCGAACGCATTGGGTGCAACCGATACAGGTATCGTAAATTTTAACGCTATGAGACATTGAATTATGACTCCTTACCGAGTGTTCTCCATGTTAAATTTCGGGTTTATCGGTTAGTTTACCTTACAGCGATCTGTTCATCGCTCGATCGGTGACATAACTTTAAACTCTGTAACACTTGGGGCCAAATGGCGATCGCTAGTCAGGGATCGGGCAATTCTAAAATAGCCTTAAAGAATTGCTTGCCGGGGTTACGGGGGGAACCGAAAAAGGTAATCTGGATCGCAAGATAATTTATTTCGTTTGCCAGTATGACAGAAATAGCGATCGAATCGATCCTACAGGAAAATCGGCTGTTTCCTCCCAGTGCCGAATTTGCTCAGAATGCCACCATTAAAAGCTTTGAAGAATACCAGCAACTCTACGCCAAAGCCAAGGCCGATCCCTCGGCTTTTTGGGCCCAATTAGCCGAAAAAGAATTACATTGGTTTGAAAAATGGTCAGAGATTCTTGACTGGCAGCCCCCCTTTGCTAAATGGTTCGTCAACGGCAAGATTAATATTTGTTACAACTGTATTGACAGACATCTCACCACCTGGAGACGCAATAAAGCCGCCATCATCTGGGAAGGAGAACCGGGAGACAGCCGCACCATTACCTACGAACAGCTACACCGAGAAGTGTGCCAATTTGCCAACGCTTTAAAGGAATTAGGCGTGAAAAAAGGCGATGTGGTCGGAATTTATCTGCCGATGATTCCCGAAGCGGCCATCGCCATGTTAGCCTGTGCCAGAATTGGCGCGCCCCACAGTGTAGTTTTTGGGGGATTTAGTGCCGATGCTTTGCGCGATCGTCTTAATGATGCGGCCGCTAAGGTGGTAATCACTGCCGATGGTGGTTTCCGCAAGGATAAAGTCGTTGCCCTCAAGGAACAGGTAGATCTGGCTCTAGCCGATAATAGCGCCCCCAGTGTGGAAAAAGTTCTCGTTGTCCAGCGCAGCAAGGAAGCAATCAATATGGTTGCCGATCGCGATTACTGGTGGCATGATCTACAAAAACAGGTATCTGCTAACTGTCCGGCCGAACCCATGGATAGCGAAGATATGTTATTTATCCTCTACACCAGTGGTTCCACCGGCAAACCGAAAGGAGTCGTCCACACCACCGGCGGTTATAATCTCTACACCCATGTCACCAGCAAATGGATTTTTGACCTGAAAGACACCGATGTTTACTGGTGTACTGCCGATGTGGGTTGGATTACCGGCCATAGTTATATCGTTTACGGACCGCTTTCCAATGGTGCAACCACGGTAATGTATGAAGGGGTTCCCCGTCCCTCTAATTTAGGCTGTTTTTGGGATGTAATCGAGAAATATCGGGTTAATATCTTTTATACTGCCCCCACTGCTATCCGCGCTTTTATCAAAATGGGTGAAGATATCCCCAATAGCCGGGATTTATCCTCTTTGCGCTTACTGGGAACTGTGGGAGAACCGATTAACCCAGAAGCGTGGATGTGGTATCACCGGGTTATCGGTAAAGAAAAATGTCCGATTGTCGATACTTGGTGGCAAACGGAAACCGGGGGGATTATGATTACTCCCTTACCCGGGGCAATTGCCACCAAACCGGGGTCAGCAACCCTACCTTTCCCCGGTATTATGGCCGAAGTGGTGGACTTAGACGGCAATCCCACCCACGCGAATGAGGGGGGTTATCTGGTGGTCAAACATCCCTGGCCCGGTATGATGCGAACAGTTTATAAAAATCCCGATCGCTTCCGCAATACCTACTGGGAACATATCGCCCCCAAAGATGGCCAATATCTCTATTTTGCCGGGGATGGTAGCCGTCGGGACGAAGACGGTTATTTCTGGGTAATGGGGCGCGTCGATGACGTGATGAGCGTTTCTGGCCACCGTTTAGGGACAATGGAGATCGAATCAGCTTTAGTATCTCATCCCGCGGTAGCGGAGGCGGCTGTAGTGGGACGACCGGATGAAATTAAAGGGGAAGAAGTCTATGCTTTTGTGACTCTCGAGGGGCATTATGAAGCGAGTCCGGAGTTAGCCAAAGCATTAAAGGATCACGTTGTCAAGGAAATTGGCACTATTGCCCGACCGGGAGAAATCCGTTTTACCGATGTGCTGCCAAAAACGCGATCGGGTAAAATTATGCGTCGTCTATTGCGAACTTTAGCATCAGGTCAAGAGATTTCTGGTGATACTTCTACTCTAGAAGATCGATCGGTTTTGGATAAATTACGGCAAGGTGCGTAATTTAATTGCTGGTTTTTCCTAGCAGTTAGGGTGAGGAATAAGAGTTAATCTTATCTCACTCTAACGGGAGTGATGCTCGGGGAACATATTTGCTCAAGCACCAAAGCTATAACTAATAATAAATCCTGTTGAAAAGGTATAGGGGAAGTGGGGAAGTGGGGAAGTGGGGAAGTGGGAAAGTGGGGAAGTGGGGAAGTGGGGAAGTGGGGAAGTGGGGAGTCGGTTGTCAATACCAAATTCGGTTATACTTCATGTTTATAAGAAAGGCTGTAATAATAAAGATAAGAGCGAAGGGAAATTATAGGAGTTTAATCAATGACCACCACTACTACTACCGATAATGATTTAAAAAGACTAGAAGATTTAATCCTCAATGGACAGAAGATAATCGAACATCGATTCAACGAAATCGACAATCGACTCACTACCATGGACAATCGACTCACTACCATGGAAACTCGACTCACTACCATGGAAACTCGACTGATTGAGGTTGACAATCGATTGAAGGTGATCGAGAATGGACAAGCGGAAATGAAAGCTGATGTCAAAACTGTTCAAAAAGATACTACCGATTTAAAGATTGAACTCACGGAAGTTAAAGGTGATATTAAAACTCTTGATAGTAAATTTGATGACATGAATAAACGCTTAGAGAAAGTCGAAGGAACCCAAAAAAATCAAATTTGGACATTGATAACTGTCTTAAGTGGTTCCTTACTAGCCGTAGGATTTAGAAGTTTTTTTATCGACAATAATCCCTAATCTCAGAAAAAGAATTGCTATAATTTGCTCACAAAAACAATGAAAAGTGATCGCCTAATTCTCCGTCCTTGGCAACTACCCGCAGACAAAGAGTCTTTTTTTCAGATCTATCAAAATTCCGAAGTCACTTATTTTTTACCGAGAATTCGTCAGTTAGCCACGGATATTGAGAGTTTAAATGCCCATTTTTCTGTAAGATTACCAACTATTCGTAATCAGGGTAATGGCAGCGATTGGTGGGCAATGATCGATCGAAAAAATAATCAGATTATCGGTTCGATAATTTTACAGAATTTGCCCGATAACCACGGTTATCCTACCCCAGATAGCGAAATTGGTTGGCATTTACGGCGCGATTATTGGGGACAAGGATATATAACCGAAGCGGCTAAAGTTATTCTAGAATACGGCTTAATCACCTTACAATGCCGATTATCTACGCAGTGGTTAATCCCGATAATTATCGCTCAATTCGTGTCACCGAAAGATTAGGAATGCAATCAATGGGATTAACGAATAAATACTACGACACTGAAGCACTTTTATTCTCGATCGAAGCTTAAAGTTCATTAATAATTATTGATTGTTTCTTATTTTATAGCTGCTGTGGTTGTCATGCTAAACCCATTCTTCTTCAAAAAGTAAAAAGGGAAATATATTCCCTTTTTCTGGCTTTTATGGACCCATATCCTAAACGGTTTCGGGTTGAACACCTCTTTGGTCGAGAATTTTCTGTAATTCAGCTTCGTCGGTTTTGGTCAAAGAAGTGCGTAACACTTTACCTCCGTAGGGGGCCACTTCATCGAGGACCTTATCGGGGGTAACTTTTTGGACGAGAACAAAGAGAGCAGATGTACCTGGCTGCATGGTTTCTCCCAATTCCCGCATAAAATTGTCATCCACACCGATATCAGTTAAAGCACCTCCCAAAGCGCCACCAGCAGCACCGAGGACGGCCCCTAATAAAGGGGATAAAAAGAGCATTCCGATTAATAATCCCCAGAAACTGCCACTAGCGGCTCCTGCTGCCGTTAAATTGACCGCTTGCTTGAGTTTAATCTGGCCATCTTTGTTTTTAACCACTACGGCAGCATCTTCTAACTCGATGAGATGTTCCTGTTGCAGTTTAGCCAAAGTTAAACGAACTTCTTCTGCTTTAAATTCGTCCTCATAGGCGATGACAAATAGATCAGCCATAGTTTTTCCTCGATTATTAGTAAATAAAACCTTTATACACTACTTTTGCCGGATTAAAAAGTTTGAGGTATTCTCCGATACCTCAAACCCATGGAGATTAGGTGTCATAAATACGAGCTTCAAAAGCATCGGGATTTTCTTGACAGTATTCCTCAAAATAGGTTTTTTCCGGTTTTTTAGCGCGTTGGTGTGCCAATTCTGCCTGTAATTCCTCAACAACATCCCAAGCTGCGGCACAATCGGGAGAATTTCCCCCTTTTTCAGCACATACTGCCCGGGCAATATCTCTAGCTTTGATAATCTCCGCTTCTAAATCAAGACTGCGGGGCTTTTCGACGGCGTTACCTTTATGGAGGATGTCACTAACAGATATAACACCGAGCAAATCACCTTTAATTACCGGTGCGAAACGAATACCAGTATTAGCAAATAAGCGAGCTACATATTCAACCCCGAGGTCGGGATTAATCACGATGCAGGGTTTGCTCATCACTTCATAGACGCGCACCTTTTGCGGATCTTGACCGAAAGCGACGACTTTATAGACAATATCGGTTTCAGTGATAATTCCGTAAGCATCTTCATCGTGACGGCGATCGACAATGAGAGTTCTAATGTTCTTTTCTCTCATCAATTGTACTGCTTTGGCAACGGTTTCAGAACCTTTAATCTTGGCCACCTCCGTGGTCATAATTTCAGCTGCTTTCATAGTCATAGTTAGAGAAGTTAAGTTGTGCCTTTGTTATTTTAGGGCTTGACACTCTCCGCACTTTTAGGGTGGAGATTCTTGGGCTGAATCTTGCCTCTACTAGCAACGCTAATTTTGGTCTTACAGTTTCATGTCTAGTCCGACTACACCTATAAGGCAAGCACTCTTATGGACTAATCCCCAAGCGTAAATTTCTGTGTGTCCCACAGTATTTAATTGTTTTGCGTTCTGACAGTTTGGACTTAATTAAACACCATTGACTGTTAGAAATTTTGAGATCACGGAGTAGGACGTTTAACCTGTTTCCTCACGTTCTCACGGTCAGCAACCTACAAACATTCTCGCACAAAGCCGTCCTAAAAGGACGGGGTTTTAAACCCAAATTTCCGATAAACTGACCCCTAATACTGACGGCTGACGGCTAAAAAACCGATCCCTGATTAACGCCATTCTACCAGTTGTCGTTCTTGGACAACCAAACCATATACTGTCTCGGTTTGACGGGCTAAATTCGCCCAATAAAAGCGTTTTTCTAGGTCTTCGTAGGCGTTATTAACTAATTTTTGAGCGTATTCGGGATGATTTAAAACCTCTAAAATGCCCCAAGCGAGGGAATCAGGATTATTGACGCGGGTGACAATTCCCGTTTGGCCATGACGGACAACTTCGGGAAAACCGCAGGTATCGGAAACTACCACGGGAACCCTAGCGGCGAAACTTTCCAAGGCGACAATACCAAAAGGTTCGTAAAGACTAGGAAAAACGGCACAATCGGCCACGGTTTGGAAGCGATCGAGGTTTTCATCGGACATAAAGCCCGTAAAATAACAATGATGCCAGATACCGAGATGCCAGGCCTGTTGTTTGAGTTTGTCGGTATTGCCGCCACCGATAATGACAAATTTAGTTTGACCCTCGGTCTGGGCCAGGACTTTTGGGGCAGCGTTGAGTAACACCGAAACCCCCTTTTCAAAGGTCATACGCCCGACGTAATAGACGATTTTTTCGTGATCTTGGGCATATTGACGACGAAAAGCTCGGTAATCAAAGTTAGGGTCTCTTTGCTTTTTCTCGGCCCGAATACCGTTATAAACCACATCGATTTTATCCCAGGGTGCGCCCAAAGCCCGATGGACTTCATGACGCATATAGCCGGTGCAGACGATAATGCGCCAAGCATTATAGACGAGGGTTCCCTCTTTGCCGGCGATATAGCGTTGGGTGTCGGTGTGCAGTCCGTTATAACGTCCGTATTCCGTGGCGTGAATAGTGGCAATCAGGGGGATTTTAAAGAGATGTTTCATGGCAATGGCCGCATCCCCTACTAACCAATCGTGGGCATGAACAAGGTCAAATTTTCCGTATTCGGCGATTAGTTTGCCGCCCTGTTGCCCCATGCTGTTATTCATGTTGACCACCCAATGGAAAAAGTCATTGCCGGGGGGTACGGGGACGCGGTGGATGTGAATGCCTTCGACCAGTTCGTAACTGGGGGCCTGACCGAATTCGATCGTGATTAAATGGACTTCATGACCGAGTTTGACGATTTCGGGATAGAGTTCAGCGACATGACGGGCGATACCGCCCACTAATCGCGGTGGAAATTCCCACGCCAACACTAAAATCCTCATTTTTCCCTAACCTCGACCTGATTTAAGCTTGTAGGTAATCATTACATCCCCATGGTATCTATTTTGGCTCTGGTTTCTTCCTCTAATTGCCACTTTCCCCGCACCAGTCTTGAGAGGATTTCTTGTCGCCACTTGCTTAATTGTTCCTGAAAAGCGGCCGTTTGTAGATCGTTGCGCCAGAAAATTAGGGCTGATTCGCCAGTTTGCGGATAATAATTTTTACGCTCTCCAGCGATGCGGAAGCCAAAATGCTCGTAGAGCGCGATCGCTGACTGGTTCGATACCCTCACCTCTAGCGTAGCCCTTTCCAGTTGTCTTTGTACAGCCTTCTCCAGAAGTTTGTAGAGAAGTAGTTTTCCTAATCCTTGTCTTTGATAGTCGGGGTAAATTGCCAGGAGGGTAATATGCGCTTCTTCGAGAATTGCCCAAAAACAAGCCAATCCGATTAGGGTTTCGCTATCCCGGTCCAGGGTAAGAATTAATAATTCACTGTTGGGGCTGTCTAATTCCCGTTGATATCCCGATAACGTCCAGATACCGCCGAGACTGGTGCGATCGAGTGCCACCATGGCGGCAAGATGCTCTGATTTTGGGGTTTTAAGCTGGATTTTTGCCATTGATCGGGGAAGGGAGCAGGGTGTGGGGTGTAGGGTGTGGGGTGTAGGGTGTGGGGTGTGGGGGAGTGGGGAGTGGGGAGAAGGGAGTGGGGAGAAGGGAGAATAAATAAAAATAATCTCCTGTCTCCTGAATCCTGTCTCCTGAATCCAATAGTAGATGTGGGATTTTTGCAGGAGTTCTATTTTCTGACAAAGATAAGCAAAAGTTATTTATTAACTGCAAAAACTTGAGAATATTTAAATTAACATTCCGCAATATTTATAAATTCTTAAGAATTAATTGAGAAAGATTTTTATTTAACAACGATGTTATCATAGTTACAGCGATTTTACTGAATTTCATAATGGGTTATTCTGTGCTTTTTTGGGCAGCAATGGTTGAAACCCTTGCCACACCTAGAAGGTGATCCTAGTTAAGACGGTTAAATCAGTCAATTTCACCCACAACGATGATCTTTTTTTTGTGTAGTTTTATTGCAAAAAAAAAGTTTTTTTGACAAAAAGCACAAAGTATGATA
>NZ_JADBTF010000296.1:0-4850 GCF_020246295.1 Microcystis sp. M090S1
GAATGAGTACGTTTAGAGTATTTAGGATATCCTTTTTTACCAGCGATTTGGTTCTGGCACTTGCTATAGAACCTAAGAATAGCAGTCCAAGTCCGTTCGCAAGCCTGTTGACAAGCTGTAGAGTTAAGGTCTTTGACAAAAGGATATTCATCTCTTAATTGAGTTGTGTATCGATAAATATCTTTTTGTCCTACACCTTTATTGTCTGCCCAATATCTAAGACATTTATTCCGAACAAACTGGACTGTCCGAATAGCCTCATCAATGGCTTGATATTGAGATGGTTTTCCTCTAAGCTTGTACTCTCAAACAAACATTTTGCGTTATCGACCTACCACGCAAACTACTCTAGCATACTAAAATTAAATTGGCAACTATAGATTAGAGTTATTTTTAGTCGTGCTTCGCTGTTCTATGCTGGCGGAACCTTTCATCTCCGAGGTGAAACCGAGAGTTCCTTCAAGCCGACATTATAGGTAAACTATAAAGGATATCGTCATCAGAATCTGAGCGGCGATCGACTCCCGAATATATGGACAACAAAAACCCATGGAGACATCCTATACCCTAGCTGATGGACGTGAAGCACTTCAATGCCCCACTTTAGTTGAAGACGATCGCACGGGCATGAGTCCCGAAACCCTAAAACGGGCTTTTCTGGACAATCTGTTTTATTTGCAAGGGGTTAACCGCACCGATGCCAGTCCCTACAATTACTATGTCGCCCTTGCCTACACCGTTCGCGATCGCCTCCTGCGTCGTTTTCTGAAATCCACCGACACCTACAAACAAGAAAAAGTTAAACTCGTCTGCTATTTCTCCGCCGAATTCCTCATGGGGCGGTATTTAGGCAATAATCTCGCTAATTTGGGTATTTACGACCTAATCAAAGAGATGATCGAGGAATTAGGTCTTGATTTTGAGGAAATTATCGAACAGGAACCGGATCCCGGCCTCGGAAACGGCGGTTTAGGGCGTTTAGCGGCCTGTTTCCTCGATTCCCTCGCTTCCCTAGAAATTCCCGCCATCGGTTACGGGATCCGCTACGAATTTGGCATTTTCCATCAAATCATCCAAAACGGTTGGCAGGTGGAAATCCCCGATAACTGGCTACGCTTCGGCAATCCTTGGGAATTACCCCGTCCCGATGAAAGTGTGGAAGTAAAACTGGGTGGCCGGACGGAAATCTATCACGACGATAAGGGACAGGAACGGGTACAATGGCTGCCGGAACGTCGGGTTTTAGCCATTCCCCACGATACCCCCGTCCCGGGTTACAAAACCAACACGGTTAACGCTTTGCGTCTCTGGAAAGCAGAAGCGAGTGAATCGTTTAATTTTGAGGCTTTTAACGCCGGGTTATACGATCAATCCGTGGCCGAAAAAATGGACGCGGAAACCATTTCTAAAGTCCTTTATCCCAACGATAACACCCCCGCAGGTCGCGAATTACGTCTCGCCCAACAATACTTTTTTGTGGCCGCTTCCCTGCAAGATTTAATTCGCATTCACCTAAAAAGCCACAAAAATCTGCAAAACTTCCACGAAACCGCCGCTATTCAACTGAACGATACTCACCCCGCCATTGCGATCGCTGAGTTAATGCGTTTGTTAGTGGATGAAAACGGCTTAGAATGGTCAAAAGCTTGGGCAATTACCCAAAAAACCTTCGCTTATACCAATCATACCCTATTGCCGGAAGCCCTGGAACGTTGGTCGGCGGCTCTACTCGGCAAACTGCTGCCCCGACATCTAGAAATTATCTATCTGATCAATCACTTTTTCCTCGAGGATGTGCGGACTTGGTTTCCCGATAACGAGGAATTATTAGGCAAATTGTCGATAGTTGAAGAAGCTGGTTGGGGTAATAAACAAATTCGCATGGCTAATTTAGCCTGTGTGGGTAGTCACTCGATTAACGGAGTCGCCGCTTTACACACGGAGTTACTGCAAAAAGACACCCTGAAAGAGTTTGCCATGCTCTGGCCAGAAAAATTCTACAATAAAACCAATGGTGTCACCCCGCGCCGGTGGATTTTATTGAGCAATCCCCAATTATCGGCACTATTTACCGAAAAAATCGGCGATGATTGGTTAAAAGACCTGAAGGAATTGCGAAAACTGGAACAATACCTTGATGATCCCGCATTCCGTCAGCGTTGGTATGAAATTAAACAGGCGAATAAGGCCGATTTAGCGGCTTATATGCTGAAAACCCGCAATATCGAGGTGGATGTTAATTCGATTTTCGATGTGCAGGTAAAACGGATTCACGAATACAAACGCCAACATCTGGCAGTTCTGCACATTATCGCCCTTTACAATCGCATTAAACAGAACCCTCAGATCGATATCGTGCCGCGCACTTTTATCTTTGGTGGTAAGGCAGCCCCCGGTTACTTTATGGCTAAGTTAATTATTAAGTTAACTAATGCTGTAGCTGAAATTGTTAATAAGGATCCTGATGTCAGAGGTCGTTTAAAATTGGTTTTCCTGCCTAACTTTAACGTTTCTTTGGGTCAACGCATCTATCCGGCGGCGGATCTGTCCGAACAGATTTCCACGGCGGGTAAGGAAGCTTCCGGAACCGGTAACATGAAGTTTGCCATGAATGGCTCCCTCACCATTGGGACTCTGGACGGTGCTAATATCGAAATTCGCGAGGAAGCAGGGGCAGAAAATTTCTTCCTTTTTGGCTTGACAGCAGGAGAAGTTTATGCTAAGAAAGCACACGGTTATGAACCGATGAGCTATTACAAAAATAATCGCGAATTGAAGGGAGTGATCGATCGAATTAAGAGTGGTTATTTTAGCCATGGTGACCAGGAATTATTCAGGCCGATCGTCGATTCTCTCCTCTACGATGACCAGTATATGCTTTTAGCTGATTATCAATCCTACGCTGATTGTCAGGAACAGGTAAGTGAAGCTTATCGCGATCGGGACAAGTGGACGCGGATGTCGATTCTTAACTCGGTTCGCATGGCCAAATTCTCTAGCGATCGCACAATTTGGGAATATTGTCAAGAGATTTGGAAAGTTAATCCGGTCAAGATTAGTTTAGAGGATTAAAAAACTCGGTCAAGTTCGGGTTTAGTCTTTGACTAGCCCGAATTTTGGAACCGTAGCCCCCAAAAATGCTTGATGAAAAGGATGAAATTTATTATTCTTTGCTATCCAAAAACTGGCTTAACAATTTTGAGTTTTAGGGTGAATGATGCGGGGAGCTTTTTGATTATGAGGAAAAATAGAAATGTCAGTGATAATTGAACAAAACCTAGGGGAAATTTTAGCCCAAATTAATCACAAATTAGAGAATTTACAAAAAGATGTTACAGACATCAAAATTGAGTTAACAGAAGCTAAGGGGGAAAGACAGGTATTAAAGGTGGAGATTAATTCCCTCCGAGGAGAAATCAATGCGGTTAAGGAAGATGTTAAGGCAATTAAAGGTTCACAACAGGCTCAAATTTGGACATTAATTGGTATTTTAATTACGGCGGTAGGAGGGTTTTTAGTGGCAGTGGGTAGGTTTGTTATTTCGGGTAATCCTTAATTGCAATACCGTTTAAACCATGATTGAGAATGATTGAATGATGGACTATAATTGGGTTGTTTTTGACAGTCATGGGTGTTTATTATTATGATAGTGGCGTTCTCTCAAAAAAAACATATTCTATCACACAATCACATCAATCACAGTACAGACAATGAATGAACAACGCGCCCAAGCTTATGTTAATTTAATTGAACAGTTGCTCACTTGTGCTAATGGTGAGGAACCCAATATTCTGCAAGCTAATCAGGAATTGATTGACCCCGAATTTTTGCAGATGATGGAAAACTATGCAACAGGGTTAGAATAATAAGGATACAATAACCATGCAGATTGATTTAACACAACACTTTGGGCAATATCTCAACCCTCAAGCGAGAAATATAGAAGAATATGAGGCGTTTTTAACTGTTGGGGACATTGACAACAGGCTAAGGTGTTGTTAGTATATCCAACATGAAGGCTACCGCGCTCATTCGTCGTCGCGTCATCTTGGCCCCAGACGCATTCGCAGAAGTCACTGTCTGGCGTGTTCCCCAACCAGTTCTGCCATCGGAGCATCCTTACAAATATCGTCTCGCTTACATAGTCAACGGCAAATGTGTGTTGCGATATGATAACGAACGCGGTAAAGGCGATCACCGTCATTTCGATGGTGTGGAGTCTCTTTATGCTTTCTCTTCGCCAGACCAATTGATGGCCGACTTCAACTCTGACATTTTGAGGTGGAATTATGAACACGGTCGTTCTTGAAGTTCGCTCCTTGACTGACACCCTTGCCGATGCCGTTCAAGCGATGAAAACTGGTCGAGCAGAAAAAGAAGTTCGTATCAGTTTTGCTACCCCCGAACTTCTCTGGAAAGTTCTGACTGCCAAGCGGTGGGAACTCCTCAAAGCTATGTGCGGTGCTGGCCCCATTTCTATCCGTGAGGCGGCGAGGCGAGTCCATCGGGATGTTAAAGCAGTACATGGAGATATTACGGCACTTTTAAATGTCGGTATTCTGAGCCGTGTAGCAGATGGGAGCGTAGAGTTCCCGTTTGAAGCGATCAAGGTTGAATTCATGTTGCAAGCCGTTTGATCGCCGAATTAGTAGCGATCGCGAATAAAGAGGACACATGAACCAAAAGTATTATCATTCTCTCGAAATTATGGTTCTTCGGTTTGTGTTATGCAATGTACGGGGGTTATAAGGGACGGAACCCTTATAGAGAAAAACGTTTGGCGATTTTTGTCAATTGTTTTTGATCTAGAGCGAACTAATCAATTAAATCTCTTGCCAGATAAGGATTTA
>NZ_JADBTF010000297.1:0-6333 GCF_020246295.1 Microcystis sp. M090S1
AACTTAAATCGTGAGGTTTAGGAATCGCCGCACTTTTAGGGCGGCGAGGATGTCAAAACAAATCCTTTTATAACTTTTCAAGAGAACGTAGGTTGGGTTGAAGCATGAAACCCAACGCCTGCTCATGTTACGCTACCGCTAACCCATCCTACAAATAATTTTACCTCCCTACTTAAAAGACGATTTTTAGGCATTCTTGGTTAAGAAATTAAAAATAAACGATAGGATTTGCTGTCAATTAAGATATAAATACCTAGAATAATATAGATAAAAGGACTAATTTTATGTCCGTAGTTTGTAACCACTTTAGCTATCCTGGGATGGGTAATCAAAAAATAGGCTAGGACGCACCAAATCCCCATCATGAGATAAAAAATTATCATGATAATTAAGACGTGCATCGGGGAATTATTGGCAAAAAGAGAGGTATAGATACCAATATTATCACCACCATTAGCCACGGTCACGGCAGCGATGTAATAGGTTTGGGAGGGAAAACGAGGAACAAAGGAGCGATTTTTAGAATAATTAACATCTTCTCTTACTTCTTGAATGTAATCCTCATTTTCCCTTGACAAAAGTTGTTTAATGCCGATAATCAAAGGAATAAATCCTAATAGACCAATCCATTCTTTAGAAACCAGTAACCCAAATAGTAAACCGAGGGAACTAGCTAGGAGAATCAGGGTAAAACCGAGGTATTGACCAATAATCAGGTGTCGAGGTCGAAAATTAGCATTAAGTCGCGAGAAAAACAACATTAGCACCATCAGATCATCGAGATTTGTGGCTACAAAACTCGTCACGCTAGTAATTAAAAGGGCTACTAACCAATTCATAGATTGAAAAAAGAGATAATCCTTCCCATTCTAAATCTCGTAGTGCCAGATTTCCTCCTCTCGTAAAAGAAGACGATGGACGGGAAGACGTTCCACGGCCCCTTGTTGTTCAAGATGATTAAGTGCGCGGGTAATTGTGACTCTAGTAGTTCCTAATAAGTCAGCGATATCCTGATGAGTTAGACGCACATCAATTAATTGTCCGGTACCGGTTTGTTTACCAAATTGATTGCCTAACCATGCCAGTAATTTCACAACCATAACATCAGTACGTTTGTAGCTACGAATAATACTTAGCTCTTGTGCTTGCTGAAGATGAGACAGCAGAATTTCTGCCATTTGATAACTCTCAACTGCGGAAAAGGAAACTGCTTGTACAGGAGTGATGCACTCAACTTGATAGGGATTGACTCTCTCTAGGGTTTTACCAACAAAATTGCCAGGTCCCCACAATCCCAAGACGATCAGGGTTCCATCTTCTAACCAGGTGGAGGTTTTCACGACTCCACTCTCGATTTTCCAGAAATTAGGATTTCTGAGGGGCAAAATCGCCCGATTATCAAAGTGCCAGCGATGGGGGGTTGGTGGTTGATAGGTAAGCGTCATGATTGATAATTAATTTTGATTAGGTACTTAGCTAGTCAAAAGCACAAGGCCGTCGAGAAAGAAGCTTTTTAGACGAGTTAAGGTTTTTTTGAAGAATTTTGGGGTAAAAACGATAATTACCCCAAAAAAGACCGATTGTATGCCCTTACAAGCCCTATTTACGGGGTATTAGTCTTCTCCAGTTCCGTTGTGGCCGAGGAGATCAGTTCTTGCCAAGCTCGATCGCTTTCCTGTAGAGTCTGTTTAACCGCGTCGATGGTCTTTTCCACGCGAGTTTTCAGGAAAGGGGAAGCATTATCTTTGAGTCGTTCGGTGTCGTCGGCTAAGATATCGATCGTCTCGGAGGTATTAACAAGGCTCTTTTCTAGGGCAATAAGGTTGTTTTGCAGGGTTTCACTGAGTTTAGCCCCGGATTTGGTCAATTTTTTCGTAAATTTACTCACTTTTTCCCCTAGATCGTCAATATTGTCCGCTAAGTCCTCCAGGTTGTCCTGTTGAGCTTCGATAATCTTCTTGTCGAGAGAAGGAGCGGCCAGTTGAGCCTTTAGGTCATCGATAGCCGATTTTGTCGCTTGGATGGCTTTTTCATAGGCAATTTGGGCATCTTCCAGAATTTTTGGGCTAGAAACCTCATTTTTTTTCTTGACCGGTTCCACCACGGTGCCACCCGTTGCCGTGGCACGGTCGATGACGGCCAACTGTTCGGGGAGTAGGGGCAAGGCGATCGCATTTCCTCTTCCCCCTAGGAGCAAAGTGACAGTTAAGAGGAAAATCAGCAGCCGGAAAACTTGATTTTTGAGGCTTTGAAAGCTCTTATTTCGGTTGATCATAGTTGAATTTTCTCCTGTTCAGAAAAGTGGTTACTCTATCTAAATATTATCACACAAATTTTTTATTTTGTGTTTATTCATAATAAATTTTATGAAAAATTTATTATATTTTTTGACCAATAAATTGCAGACAAAAATATAAAGCTTTTGAGGCAAACCCCACTAAATAAAAGCTTTTACTCTCTCAATATAAATTAATTTTTATTGAAATAATCTGGTCTAAAACCTCGCCTTAAGGCGAAAAGTTTTTGGGGCGGGGTATAAATCCCCGTTACAAAAATGACCTCCTGCCCCCTGCCGACCGCCTTTGTTAACACTTTTTTCATTAATGAGATGCTGAATTATCCGATGGATTTATTTCTTGATTAATCGTAGATATTTTCTTACGACCTTTAATATATTTGCCTAAAGATTTATTTTTCTTAAGTCGTTTAATGCCACTTAAAGTGCACAGAGAGAATAGAGTTCCCGCCAGAACCATCTGCCATAAACCGCAACCAGAAGCGGCGCCTAATCCTGCCGCTAACCAGATAGTCGCCGCCGAAGTCAAACCTTTTACTTGTACCTTATTTAGTTCCCGATGGGATTGTTGTAGGATGATTCCCGCCCCTAAAAAACCGACACCAGAAGCGACCCCTTGAATAGTACGACTGAGAGCATTAGAAGACGCATAACCCACATCTCCCTCCGCTTGTAGGGGAATCATCACGAACATGGCAGCCCCGAGACTAACGATGATAAAAGTTCTCAATCCAGCCGGACGACCGCCTCGCTGTCGGTTATAACCAATCAGACAGCCGACGGCCATAGCCATACTGAGCCGAAAAATAATCGTTTGCCAATCTTCCGAGTCAAAAAACATTGTTTAACCCATCAAATGAGATAAAAACTTCGCCTAACCAATCAAAGCCCTTTCCATCTCCCGCTTTAAATCGTTTCTATTCTCGATCCCGATCGATAATCGTAGTCAAGCCGGTGTTATAGGTGGAAGTGAGATCAATGGGAACCGTTACCGCACCATGGCTAGAGTCTGGTTCTTGCCCCCCATGAATTGCCCTCGTTGCAAATTCCATCAATTTATTTTCCTATTAGTCGATATCTTCGAGGTCTTTAAACAGGGCCGTGCTGAGGTAACGTTCCCCGAAACTAGGCTGAATCATGACGATTAATTTATCTTCGTTTTCGGGTCTTTTGCCCACCTGAATCGCCGCCCATAAAGCCGCCCCGGCCGAGATGCCCGATAGTAGTCCCTCCTGACGGGCTAACCGTCGCGCGTAGGCGAAAGCGTCCGTATCATCGACGATAATCACCTCATCGATCAATTCCGGTCGGAAAATTGCCGGGATAAAACCGGCGCCGATGCCTTGGATTTTGTGCGGCCCCGGTTGTCCCCCCGATAAGACGGGACTATTAGAGGGTTCAACTGCGATCGCTTGAAATTGGGGACGACGGGGTTTAATGGTTTCGGCAATACCGGTAATGGTTCCCCCGGTTCCCACGCCACCGATAACGATATCTACCAGGCCGTCGGTATCGGCCCAGATTTCTTCGGCGGTGGTTTCTCGGTGAATTTTCGGGTTGGCCGGGTTGCGGAACTGTTGCAAACTATAGGCGTTGGGGGTGTTTTCGACTATTTCCTCAGCCCGGGCGATCGCTCCTTTCATGCCTTGGCTACCCGGGGTTAATTCTAATTGCGCCCCGTAAGCTTTTAACATCGCCCGTCGTTCTAAACTCATGGTTTCGGGCATAGTCAGGACTAGGCGATAGCCTTTGGCCGCCGCTACCATGGCCAGGGCGATGCCGGTATTACCGGAAGTGGGTTCCACCAGAATTGTTTTATCGGGGTGAATTAGTCCGGCGGCTTCAGCGTCCTCCACCATACTGACCCCGATGCGATCCTTAACCGAGGCGGCGGGGTTCATACTTTCCAGTTTGACCACAATGCGGGCTTTTACTCCCTCTGCTACTGGGATTCGATTCAGTTGAACTAGGGGAGTCCGTCCTACCAATTGGGTGATGTCTCTTGCGATCGGCATAATCCCACTTGCTTTGTATTTGTTGGCTATTTTTGATTATATATGTATTTAAGATGTTTTACAATACTTTTTAAGTCAGAGTACACTGCAAAATGCTGGTGTTGGCACCTCTGATCACAACGTCGGCGGGGATAATCCCTGTCGATTTTTTTGCCTTGCCACTTTTTTTGTATATCGAAGCACAATCGGTAAAATTGTCTTGGGAAATTTCTCTTAATTTAGTTAATTATTATTGGTATATAAAAGCACATTTGTTTAAACAACTTAAACGAATTATTAGAGAGATGAAAAGAGCGATACTTTTTCTCGGTATAGGGTTACACATTTAAGAAAGTTTTCTGAGATTTATCCTAAAAAATTATTTTTTTGCTGTTTTTTTAGGAAACAATTTTTAATAAATAAAAGTAGTAAAATGGTCTATAAAATAATTCATGGCAAAAACGAAGTGTGTCTAGGAGCGTCAATAAACGCTAAATTCAATTAACAAGAATTGTTCCTCGATATACAAAAAAATCTGGCCAAGGGAGAGTAAATTTTTTTCTTGGGACGATAGTATAGTCCCAAGAAAAAAACTCCTAGATACTTTATCGGAAAAAATAAAGAAAAGCCAGAGAAATCAACCTCGATATTTTGCCGAAACCAATCATCATTATAGGAGATGAAAACTATGGTGTTAGATGCCTTTGCCAAAGTCGTTTCCCAGGCCGATACCCGGGGGGAATACCTAAGCGAGAATCAAGTCAATGCCCTAATTGCCTTCGTCAAAGATGGTAATAAACGCGTCGATGTGGTCAATCGTCTTTCCAGTAATTCTTCTGCGATCGTTACCGATGCCGCGCGTAGTTTGTTTTCAGAACAGCCCGTTTTAGTTGCCCCCGGTGGCAACGCCTATACAAACCGTCGTGCGGCCGCCTGCTTGCGGGATTTGGAAATTATCCTGCGCTACGTTACCTATGCCACCTTCACCGGCGATGCCAGCATCCTCGATGATCGCGCCTTGAACGGTCTGCGGGAAACCTACGTCGCCCTAGGGGTTCCGGGTGCTTCTGTTGCAGCTGGAATTCTCAAGCTCAAGGACGCTTCCCTTGCCCTAGCGGCCGATCCCAACGGTATCACTCGCGGGGATTGCAGTTCTTTACTAGCAGAAGTCGCTTCTTACTTCGATCGAGCGGCGGCGGCAGTTTCCTGATGCTGTGACTTTCTTATCTCAATCCGATTAAACTTTTGTAGGAGCAATTCCATCGATGACCAAGACACCTTTAACCGAAGCGGTGGCTACTGCCGATTCCCAAGGACGTTTTCTCAGCAGTGCTGAATTACAAGTAGCGTTCGGTCGTTTCCGTCAGGCCGCCATCACCCTAGAAGCGGTAAAAATCCTCGCCCAAAAAGCCCCCAGTTTAGCCCAAGAAGCAGCCAACGCTGTCTATCAAAAATTTCCCTACACCACCCAACTCCAGGGGCCGAACTATGCCTACGATGAGCGGGGGAAATCCAAGTGCGTTCGCGATATCGGCTACTATATCCGGATTATCACCTATGCCCTCGTGGTGGGCGGTACGGGCCCGATCGATGAATATCTAGTCGCCGGTTTGAGTGAAATTAATAGCGCCTTTGAGCTATCTCCTAGTTGGTATATCGAAGCCTTAAAATACATCAAAACCAATCACGGATTAAGTGGGGATGCTGCTGTAGAAGCTAATTCCTACATTGATTATGTGATCAACGCCCTTAGCTAATTCCCGTCAACTTCACGTCAACACAAGCTCATATCTCCTAAATTCACCTCGGGATGAGCGCCGAGGTTTTTTTGCGTCCGTCTAACTTAGCCCTACTCGCGACCCTACCCCAACAAAAAAACCATCTTGGGCAAGATGGTTACACACAACGAGTTTGACATCCTCACCGCCGTAAACGGACGGTGATTCCTCACCACGCCACCTTTTTAGGATGGTCGTTGAATGGGGTTGACGCGACCCGGGATGCTGCTACCTTAGCGGTAGTCTTACGCTTTCCTCCACGTCC
>NZ_JADBTF010000298.1:0-11596 GCF_020246295.1 Microcystis sp. M090S1
TAATTAGAGAAGATGCAAGGGTGATGCAAGGGTGATGCAAGGGTTTTAAGAGATTCTAGCAGATTTAAGTGCATTTGGGAAGCTCTCAATCAAGCTAAAAGCCCTTTCCTGTAAGGTTTTTACCATTATTCAGCAAACCCTAATTAGGGTTTCAGGCGACTCAATTCTTAATAAAATCTATTATTCGAGATGCCCAAAGACCTAATTGCCCTGATAATTATCACGCCCCATCTCTTTTTCTTCTTCTACCTCGACTAAAAGGGGAACGAGATTTTCATTTAAACGACCGGCTCGAATTAATTCTGCGTAGGTATTAGCTTCGATATCAAGTAAAGTATCTTGAAATTGTTCGGCTACCACATCTTTTAATTGCGGGTGTTCCTGTAGTAATTTTTGCAACTGATCTGCCAAGGACTTTAATTGTCCTTCCACCAGAGTTTTTTTGTGGCGATAAAATTCGGGATCGATATCGGGAAAACGTTCTGGTTGTTGCAGATAATTAGACACCCTAGTTAAGGCAATTTGACGAGCAATTAAGGCCGAATATTCGGTGCGAATCGGTTGATCACCGATAAGATTGAGGGCATTTAACAGCCATTGTATGGATAATCCTTGCACCAATAAAGTAAATAAAACCACCCCAAAAACCACGTCAATAATTTCTTGACGGTAGGGGATGGCCGTAGGAACACTTAACGCTAGGGCGATCGAAACCGAACCGCGCAATCCTCCCCACCATAACACCGTTCTTTCCTTGAAACTGATCTTATTGCCCGTAATTAGGTTACTAATTCCCCCTAGTCCAAAAATGGACAGCAAACGGGAAACCACCATAGCGGCGATCGCTATTAAAATCCCGGTTAAGTGACTGCCGAGACTCTCAAAACGAGTTTGATCACCGATCAGTAAAAAGATGATAGAATTGACAAAAAAGGCGATAAATTCCCAAAATTCGCTAACTACCAAGCGGGTGCGGGGACTCATCCCAATGCGGGAACCGAGATTACCGAGAATAATCCCGACAATTACCACCCCAATCACACCGGATCCGCCTAATTTTTCCGTGACGAGATAGGTTCCATAGGCAGAAACTAGGGTGAGAGACTGTTCCACGAAAGGCAAATCGAAGCGTTGGGTAAGGTAGGAAATGCCGAAACCGATCACGCAACCGACACCGATCCCAATCCCGACAAAGGTGCAGAAACGAGCGATCGTGACGGGGACGGAAAAGGTATCGACTCCCAAGGGAATCCCCACCAAGAGGACGAAAGCGACCACAGCGACCCCATCATTAAAGAGACTTTCCCCTTCCATCAGGATCGTTAGTTTTTTACTGGCCCCCAATTCTTTAAATAGGGCAATCACAGAGACGGGATCGGTGGCAGCTAGGGCAGCACCCAACAGAAAAGCGATCGATAGGGGTAAATTAGCAAAGATATGTAGGGGATAGGCGACTCCCAAAACGGAGATAATCACCCCGATAACGGCAAAAAGGACGATAGTAACCCAATATTCCTTTAATTTAGCCCAAGGAATATTCCAAGCGGCTTCAAAAAGGAGGGGAGGCAGAAAAATTTCCAGAATTAATTCCGGGGAAAGATTAACTAGACGCAAATCTAAAAAAGCTAAACCCATACCGACAATAACTAACAGCAGGGTGTAGGGAATTTTGCGGAGGAAGGCAACGGTTCTCGATAAAGTGGCGACACTCAAGGAAATGGTCAAAACTAGCAGGAATTGCTCTAAATTATGAGCGATCGCTTCGTTAGCAGTAGATTCTAGACTCATTATTTTCAGTTATCAGTTAGCAGTTATCAGTTAGCAGTTATCAGATTTCAGTTTTCAGTATTAAGTGGCAATTGCGGAGCTTTCTTTTTTCTTTGGGAGTATCTCATTTATGCAAGCGAGTAATTATACTTGTCCCTAAAGGGTTACAAATGTGAGATGGGGTGCATCTCATTTTTGTAAATCTACCAATTTGGGATTTTTACGGAGACACTCTCGACTAAAATCGGTCATTACTTCCGATTTTATTACTCAATCCAAGCCTTTGGGGGGTAGAACCCCCCAAACCCCCCGTTGGGGGCGTGGCGCCGCCCCCAAACCCCCCGCGCATTAGTTTTTCGGTGGGATGCTTACAGGCAGCTGCTGATACATTTGTAATCATTTAAGAGTCACTAATAATTGCTGATTGTCGGTATTTCTGCAAATGTGAGATGCACTCGGTGAGATGCTCCCCTTTCTTTTCACTGATGACTGATGACTGATCACTGATTACTGATTACTGATCACTGATTACTGAAAAAGACTCCTAACACCCTAGTCATTCGGGGACTGAGGAGAGATTTTCAAAGAGGAAATCGCCCCTTCTTCTATGGGGGTTTCTGATGTATTCCTTTCCCCATCGAGAGAAGGGGTTTTTTTGCCGCCAGAACCGCCACTTTTCGGGGGTTTCGAGGAGAGGAATTGGGCCTCGAACTGTTTGATCAGCACATACAACACCGGGACGAGAAATAAACTCAACACCGTGGAAATCAGATAACCGCCTAAGATTGCAGTTCCCAGAGACCAACGACTCATCGCTCCGGCGCCGGAAGCGATAACCAAGGGCAAGAAACCGACTAAACCGGAAATAGCCGTCATCAGAATCGGTCTTAAGCGTTCCGTCGAGGCCCGGGCTGCCGCATCGGGAATACTTAAACCCAAAGTACGGGACTGGTTAGCGAATTCCACGATTAAAATCGCATTTTTAGCCGCTAAACCGATCAACATGACCAAAGCCACCTGAGCATAGATATTATTATTCACCGCCGGGAACAGACTACCCACTTGTAGGAAATTCGCCCGCAACAGTAAGGCCCCCATGGCACCTAGGATCGCTAGGGGAACGGTAATCATGATGATAATCGGGTCAATGTAGCTTTCGTACTGGGCCGCGAGGACAAGGAAAACCACAATAAAGGCTAATCCGAAGATAACTGGGGCAGCCCCGGCGGAAGTTTTTTCTTGGAAAGCTGTACCCGTCCAAGCGTAACCGAAACCGGGCTGCAGGACTTTCCGACAAACATCTTCCATCACTGCGATCGCCTGTCCCGTACTAAAACCGGGGGCGGGACTACCCTGAACGTTAATCGAGGGATAGAGGTTAAAGTTAGTGATAATCGGTGGATAGGTGAAGCGTTTGACGCTAACCAAACCCGATAGGGGAATATTGGCCCCGGTACGGGAACGGACGTAAAGACGGTTAATATCTTCAGGATTAGAGCGATAATCCGCTTCTGCTTGGGCAAAGACTCGATACAAGCGATCGCCTAGTACGAATTGATTGACGAAGTTGGAACCGAGATAGGTTTGCAGGGTAGCGAAAACGGCCTGCATATCGACGTTTTGTGCCTGTAGCTGGTTGCGATTGATAGAAAGTTCCAGCATCGGCGTGTCGGTGGTAAATTGGGTGAAAATTCCCGATAATTCCGGTCTTGTTCGGGCCTCGGCCATGACTTTATTAGCGTTGGCAATCAAAGCGTCCATGGGGAAAGAAGCGCGGTTTTGGATAAATAACTCGAAACCGCCGGTAGAACTTAATCCATCCACGGGGGGCGCATTAACGGCGAAAGCGCGAGCATCTGGGACTTTAGTGGCTAATTGTTGGTTAATTTTCCGCAGAACCCCGAAAACCGACTTATCTTCGCCGGGCCGTTCCGACCATTCTTTTAACTTGACAAAAAATAGTCCTTGGTTGCTACCACTTCCGGCAAAACTAAAGCCCGCCATACCGACAAAGTGTTCGATTTCTTCGATACCGTCGAGAATTTCTTCGTTAATCTGACGGATAACCTGGTCGGTGTAGCGCAGGGAAACCCCGGCGGGTGCTTGCACCAAAACGAAGGCATAACCTTGGTCTTCTTCGGGGATAAAACCCTGGGGAGTGGTGCTATAACTCCAAGCTGTGAGAAAGAGGGCGGCAATAAAGAATGGTAACACCAGAAACCGAAGCCGGATCAGAAATTCGATCGAGCGTCGATAGCCTTCTTTAACTGCGTTGAAACCCCGATTAAAGCCCTCGAAAAACAGTCCCAAGGGTCCGCGGGTGCGTTGGGGCGCTTTCATGATAATCGCCGACATGGTGGGGGAAAAACTGAGGGCGTTAAAGGTGGAGATGATAATTGAAGCGGAGATGATGACGGCAAATTGTCGATAAACGATCCCCACCGTACCGGGGAAGAAGGTGACGGGAATAAAAACCGCTAGTAGTACAAGAGAACTAGCGATCACCGCCGAGGTTAACTCGCCCATGGCATCGAGGGCAGCTTGAAATGGCCGCATTCCCTGCCGTAATTTTTCCGATACCGCTTCTACGATCACGATGCCGTCGTCCACCACTAAACCAGTGGCCAGAATGACGGCAAACAAGGAGAGGTTATTGAGAGAATAGCCTAAAGCCAGGGCGACGGCCATGGTTCCGATCAAAGATACGGGAATAGCGATCGCCGGAATGATCGTGGTGCGCCAATCCTGAAGGAAGATAAAAATGACGAGAATAACCAGTAAAATCGCCTCAACCAGAGTGCTAAAGGCTTCTTCCAGGGAAGCGGCGACAAAGGCGGTATTATCGAGGGTAATGGCGATATTTAACCCCGGGGGGAAACTTGGTTCTAGTTCCGCCATTTTTTCTTTTACCAGTTTGGCAGTATTCCAAGCGTTGGAACCGGGTAACTGATAGACGATATAGACAACGGCGGGGGATTTGTCGAAATAGGCGGCGGTACTGTAGTTTTCGGCTCCGATTTCTGCGCGTCCTACGTCTTTAATTCGGATTAAATCGCCATTTTCCCCGACTTTGACGACAATATTTTCCGCTTCCTCCCCGGTGGCAACCCTACCAACGGCGCGAATGGCGATCTGGAATTGCTGCTCTTCGGGACTGGGATCACCGCCAATTGTCCCCGCACCCACCTGAATATTCTGTTCTCGGATCGCCCGTACTACTTGTTCCGCCGATACACCCCTAGCGGCTAAAGCATCAGGATTAAGCCAAAAACGCAGGGCGTATTCCCTTTCCCCGATGATTGTTGTACTACCAACTCCCTCGATCCGGCGAATCTCCGCATCGATGACCCGATCGACAAAGTTACTTAAAAAGACCGTATCGTAGGGATAATTGCCCTTTTCGTCCGGTTTGGCGGAAATCCCGTAGGCAAGGGTAACGCTGGGGGATTGGGTATTGGTTGTCACCCCCTGCCGGTTCACTTCTTCCGGTAAACTAGCGGCGGCGGTACTGACACGGTTTTGTACCAAGACTTGGGCAATGTTACGATCCATTTCCACCGGGAAAAAGACATTCACCGTACTTTGTCCGGTGTTGGTACTCTGGGACTGCATATAAACAATCTGTTCTGTCCCGTTAATCTGGCGATCGAGTACCGTGGTAACGTTATCCTGTACGGTTTTGGCATCGGTTCCCAAATAGTTGGCATTTACCGCTACCTGAATAAATGCCAACTGGGGCAGTTTTTCTAGGGGTAAAAAGGGAACAGCGATCGCTCCGATCAAAACGATTAAAATCGAGCAAACTGTGGTCAGAACGGGTCTTTTAATGAAGGTATCGGCAATACTAAGGACCATAGGGCGTTACTGGTTCATCTTTTCTAGGATAGTTGCGGCAGTGGGAGATTTACGAGTCAGATAATTAAATATTAATAGTTTAAAGATGGTATCTAGGATAACGGGAACCGTGGCGACAAACAAGCTAATGAATGTAATATTCTCGCGCCAACCAAAGTGCCGGAACAAAGTTTCTAAGATTACCGTCCAACCCTCCGCCGAGTGAAACCCGACAAATATATCGGTAAAGAGAATAAAGATAAAGGCTTTGGTTATATCATTTAAGCTCAGAAAATAACGACTAACATAAGCTCGCGTAATGGCCAATTGTTGACGACCAAAAATTAAGATCGCAATAAAGGCTATTAATCCAGTGATATCGGAGAGTAAGTTTTTCCAACCATCTTGACTTTCATAACCCGCTTCTCTGAATAATTCCTGCACCTGTTCTCGAAAATTTTCTTCTGATTCATGCCCTGCTTTTGCTACTCCTAAAACGTGCTTGATTTCTTCAATTTCTTGAAGTCTAGCAAATTCCCTGAGATATTTTTCGCCAATTTCCTGAGAAATATAAACTTCTGATATTTTCGCTCTATCCACACCAAAATAGTTTAAAACAGGGCTAAAAATAAAGTTCCTACTAATAACCTGCACCAAGAGCGGAACTAAAATAATAATCAGGATAAAACGAATAGCAATACGTTGCTGTTGTCGCAGGTTACGGAGTTGTTTAATAACGGTTTGTTCGTATTCTGGGGTTAATTCTTGCCGGAAGTTAAAAAATTTATTACTGGTTGCAGGAGAAATTGTCTGGTTAGTTTTATCGCTAGGGGTATCACCGGTGAGATTCGCTTTAGGCAGATTTGGGGTTTGATTATTCGGTAATGGGGGCAGCAATTCCTCTAAGTCTAGGCGATATTTACCGATAATATCCTCGATCACCTTTAAAGTCTCTAGGATGTTATTATTTTCTGGGTTAGTTTGAGGATTAAAAAAATTACCCAGACGCACTTGAGTTAAATCGAAACGTATCTGTAATAATTCTCGCTCTAGGGTACTTTGAAAGTAATCATAAACACTTTTTCCTCCCACGGCAGCCGGGGAAATTTTTTGTCCCCCAAAATGTTTATCTTCGATCGCTTTAATTTTCAGCGCTCTCTGATAAGCTGATTCTAAGGCCACTAAAGAGCGTCTTTCTACCCATTGATTAACTCGATTCCAAGGCACGGCTATAATCCTCGCTTTTCTGTCATCACAAGCACCACGGTAAGCTATCAGCGTTGGCATCTCCACTTTAGATAAATATCCATAATATTACATTTTGGGCGCAGGTGATGCACTCCCACCATTGGTGAAATACAGAGTTTCTCATCAAGATAAAGTGTAACCTAATTTGTTATCGACGACCGATGACCGACTCCCTAAAACGAAAAATTCCTAGCTCACCATTAGGATAACTGCTCTAATTAAAGTTAGCAATAATTTTTAGATATCGAATGTTCCTCTATAAACAAACTGTAAGCATTTCTAAAAACCTCTGGAGTAAATCTATTAGCCTGTTGCCGACAATTTTCTGGATCAATTTTATCACCGTTATCAACAAAATATTTAACCGCTTCCAGCAAGGATTGGGGATTTTGTTCCCCAAAAAGTAATCCTGTTCCCTGGGGAGAATTTTCCCGCAGCTCTCGCACGGTTTCTAAAGCACCTCCGGCAGCAAATGCAATCACGGGAGTACCACAAGCTTGCGCTTCCACTAAAGCAATACCAAAATCCTCACAGGCAGCATAAATAAACGCTTTTGCTTTCGACATATATTCTGCTACTATTCGATCGGACACGGAACCTAAAATCTGAATATTATCCTTAGCTAACTGTCGGATTAAAGCCATTTGTGGACCATCTCCAATAACCACTAGGGGTAATCCCAATTGATTAAACGCTTCCACAATTAAAGGGACTTTTTTATAACTAACCAAACGAGAGACTACTAAATAAAAATCTTCTTTTTTCTCTTGGTAGGGAAAACGCTCGATTTGTACGGGAGGATAAATAACTTTTGCCTCCCGTCGATAACAGCGCCAAATTCGTCTAGCGGTGTGGTGGGAATTAGCCAGAAAATAGTCCACACGATTAGCAGAAATCACATCCCACTGACGCAAACCATGCAAGAGATAACGGGTGAAAATACCGGGTAATCCCCGTCCTAACTTACTATTAGCCAGATAGTCAAAAGTTAAATCCCAAGCATAACGCATCGGAGTGTGACAATAACAAATGTGCACCTGATCCGGTCGTATTAAAACCCCTTTAGCCACACAATGGGAGGAGGATAAAATTACATCATAATCCTCTAAATTTAACTGCTCGATCGCTAGGGGAAGAAAAGGTAAGTATTTTTGTACGCCATTTCTCGCTTTCGGGAAATTTTGCAGAAAAGTTGTCCCGATCGAGCGACCATAGAGATAACTATCGGGATTAGTGGACTCAAAATCGATCAAAGCGTATAAATCCGCCTCTAGACATTGTAAAATCTCCTTAACCACTAATTCCGATCCCCCCGTCGCCTTTGGGGTTAACCACTCGTGAACCAGAGCATACTTCATAGGATAATCAATAATCTCAGCCGTAATTATAGCAGTAAGGGATCAATAGTTCACTTACTGGTTTTCTCTTCCCCAAAATTACCGATACCTATCCGATCACGGTAAAAAACACCAGAAAGAAATTATTAAAATTTTCCAGAAAAATTGCAAAGTTTAGTAAAAATTACTAGCAAGATCAGATGATCGACTCCATAATGGGGATCAAGGAAAAAATAGACTTAAACCGATTGGGATCAAGAAAAACTAGCTTGATATACAGAAGATAACTAATTAACGAGGTTTGCTATGATCACCCTGCAACAAGTACGCTGTCCTAATTGTGGAAATTTTGCCGAAAGACAGCATATTTTAGAACACCATCTCGTTAGCACCGCCTGTTCTCACTGTGATTATCTGTTAATTAGCTGCAGTCTTACGGGAAATGTACTAGAGTGCTATGCAGCCGGTATTGGGTTAAGAAGTTAACACCGCTCCCTAGCCAGATCGAAAATGTCTTGTCAAAATAGAGTGGAGAAGACAAAATCAAGGAGCTAAGTAGCTATGGGGGGTAATTTCTTCAAGGGAGCGATCGCATTGGGGGTGGTAGCGGGGATTATGGGATTTACCAATCCCCCCCAAGAACTTTACAGCGAATACGCCTCGGAAAAACTTCTCGCTCATGCCGACAAAATCGCTTGCGAGAAAATCAGTCTCTGTGACTCGATCGATTCTTTACCAGTGGCAGCCAGAAATGTGATCAAAAATCAAATCTTAAAACCAGCGATCGAAACCTCTAGTCAACGGCAAAATTTAGGTGTGTTCAGTATTTACACCACAGAGGTACCGGGGGTAGCTAAAATTAGAACTCTTGGCGCTTTTGGGCATTTCTTGACTTTCTCGGAGACTTAGGTGAGATTACTGCCAGCTTAACCGCTACCAGCTTAATAATGAGTTAAGATGATCGTGTTAACCCGCGATTTGAGCGATAGACTCCTCAAGAACACCGATTAATCCTGCCTAACCGTGTTTAATTTTCTGCCCATTCTCCGAGAAGCGATCGCCCGTTGGTGGTCCGAATTCACCCTCCAAACTAAATTAATGGCTGCGGCTACTTTAGCCGTTTCTTTGTTGATGAGTGGTTTAACCTTTTGGGCGGTTAACACGATCCAGCAGGATGTCCGTCTCAATGATACCCGTTTTGGCCGGGATTTAGGGCTGTTATTAGCCGCTAATGTCTCCCCTCTGATTGCTGAGGACAATTTAACCGATTTAGCCCGTTTTTCAGCCCGTTTTTATAGTAGTACCTCCAGTGTGCGTTATTTGATCTACGCTAACGAGGAGGGTCAAATATTTTTCGGCATTCCCTATTCTACCGCCGAAGTTAAGAACTCCCTGACGATTGAGCGTCGCATTCAATTACCGGAAAATTATGGCGAAAATGCGGAAACTCCCCTCGTCCGTCAGCATAAAACCCCCGACGGTGAAGTAACCGATGTCTTTGTTCCCTTAAATCATGAGGGCAAATATTTGGGAGTATTAGCGATCGGGATCAATCCTAACGCTATTGTGGTCGCTTCTTCTAATCTAACCCGTGATGTGACTATTGCCGTTTTTGTCTCGATTTGGGCTATGGTGATTCTGGGGGCGGTTTTTAATGCTTTAACTATCACCAAACCGATCAAGGAGTTATTAGTCGGCGTCAAAAATATTGCAGCAGGAAATTTTAAGCAGCGCGTTGATTTACCCTTGGGAGGAGAGTTAGGGGAATTAATTCTCAGTTTTAATGAAATGGCGGAAAAGTTAGAACGATACGAAGAACAAAATATCGAAGAAATGACCGCCGAAAAAGCCAAATTAGATACGTTAATGTCCACTATTGCTGATGGGGCGATTCTCTTAGATACTAATTTTCAATTATTATTAATTAATCCCGCAGCTCGGGAAATATTTGGCTGGGAAGATCGGGAAATTATCGGTAAAAATGTTCTACATCTTTTTCCTTCGGAGTTAACGGTTAGACTAACTAAACCTCTCTATCAAATTGCGGCAGGAGAAACCCCCCAGCCAGAAGAATCGGCTAATCAAAATCAGACAAATGCTGTTATTGATCAGGAAAATAATAACTATTCCCCAGCAGAATTTAGATTATCTTTAACTAACACGAAAACCCGGACAATTCGCCTTTTGTTAACTCAGGTATTCGATCAGCATCGGGAGAATGTCCGGGGAATTGCCATGACGCTACAGGATATCACTAGAGAAACAGAATTAAATGAGGCAAAAAGTCAATTTATCAGCAATGTTTCCCATGAGTTAAGAACCCCTTTATTTAACATCAAATCTTTTATTGAAACCCTGACAGAATTTGGTGAGGATCTCAGCGATACAGAAAAAAGAGAGTTTTTAGAAACCGCTAATCATGAAACCGATCGCTTAACTCGTTTGGTTAATGATGTTCTCGATCTTTCTCGGTTAGAATCCTCCCGTAACTATAACTTAGATGCGATCGATATCGGACAATTAATCGAACAAACCCTAAGGACCTATCAACTCAATGCTAGGGATAAAGGACTAGAATTAAGCTCGGAAATTGAAGCCAATTTACTACCAATTTTAGGTCATTATGATCTACTTTTACAGGTATTAACTAATCTAGTCGGTAACTCCCTAAAATTTACTCCTGCTGGCGGTAAAGTGGTGATTCGTGCCTATAAAATAAGCAGAGATAATCCCCAAGAAACTCCCAAAATTCGCGTGGAAGTATCCGATACTGGTATTGGCATCGATGCCGAGGATCAAAGTGCCATATTCGATCGCTTCTATCGGGTAGAAAATCGCGTTCATACCCTAGAAGGGACGGGATTAGGATTATCGATCGTCAAAAATATTATTGAAAAGCACTATAGTCAAATTAATTTGATTAGTGAAGTGGGAATTGGCACAACTTTCTGGTTCGATCTAGAGCTATATCAAGGCTTGATCGCCAGCAAGAAAATTAACGACGTGAGTTTATAAAAGCTAGGGCAATACTGCCCAAAATCAGGGTTAATAATAGCAATAATCCCTTATTTCTGAGACACCAATTTTAAAAAACCCTAGGCAGAGGGAGAGGAGGAATTTTTTCGGCTATTATTTGGCTATTTTTGTATAAAGTGCAGCTGCTAGCGTAGGGACGTTGGGGAAAATTACAGCTATCATCGCCATGATAAAGACAAGTTTGACATAAAAACTCGCCGGTGACAGCTTGATGCAGGGTCATGCCGGGATGATCATAGACTATAGCAAAAGGGAGCAAGTCAGTTTTGCAGAAGAGTGCGCTGGAGACCGGTAGAAGAATCGAGTAAAATAGGGATATATCAAAGGAGGAAACGGTCAATGAACCCAGAAAACCAGAAAAAACTCCAAGAATA
>NZ_JADBTF010000299.1:0-14177 GCF_020246295.1 Microcystis sp. M090S1
CTGTAGAGCGACCATAAGACCAGAACAGAGTAAATCTGTTAAGGCAGGTGCGGAACCCCGCAAGGGAAAGAAGCAGAAACCTAAATCGTGAGGTTTGGGAATCACCGTCCGTTTACGGCGGTGAGGATGTCAAAGCGTCAACATTGATATGGCATTTACGGCGACAATCGCCCAGTTGCGCGGCTATATTTCGGTTGAAGACCGCAATCGCATTTTAGGCTTAATGAGCCGATTGGGGCTGGCGATCGATAGCCCCTATCTCACCCCAGAACTCCTGTGGAAAGCGACCGAAGCAATTACGCGGACTCGCGATGGTTGGCAGCGAGCAGCGGCTCCCCGCCCGATTGGGCAATGCGTGTTTATGAACGACCTAACGCGATCTGAGTTGGACAAGGCCTTAGGGGTTCACCGAGCGATCGCTCAAAACTATCCTCGTCAGGGCAATGGTGAGGATATGTACGTGCGCCTCGATCCAGCCTTAGAGGGAGCAGGCGTATGAGACCCGTTACGCCCGTTGGAATTATCTCAGCGAAGTTAGCAGCCTTGGTCGGTCGCGCCGAGTCGATCGATGGGCTTGATCCGGTTTTCAAAGCTGAATTGCAGCAAGTCTGTGCCCTAGCTTGCGGACTCGACCCGTATTTGGATGTTTGTACGACACCCGAATCGCCTGCCTTGGCTGCCTTGGTGCAACGGACTCAAGCGGAGGACTGGAGCAAGCGATTTACGGATGGTGAAACAGTGCGCCAGCTAGAGCAGGAAATGCTCTCTGGGCATGTGGAAGGTCAAATGCTCAAATTTCTGGTGCATTTGACGCAAGCGCAACGGGTGCTAGAGATTGGCATGTTTACGGGCTATTCGGCTCTAGCGATGGCAGAGGCATTGCCCAGCGATGGACAGGTCGTGGCTTGTGAGGTTGATGCTTATGTGGCTGAATTTGCGCGGCAGTGTTTTAACGAGTCGACGGCCGGACACAAAATCGTAGTCAAGGTTGCGCCTGCTCTTGAAACCATTAAGCAGCTTGCAGAGGCAGGAGAGGTGTTTGATCTAGTCTTTATTGATGCCGATAAAGCAGGTTACATCGACTACCTCAATCTGCTCCTGACTACCTCGCTGTTAGCTCCAAACGGGTTAATCTGTGCGGACAATACTTTGATGCAGGGGCAGCCCTATCTCTCGGAAACGCCTACGCCCAATGGCAAGGCGATCGCACAGTTCAACCAAACCCTGAGCCACGATCCACGAGTTGAGCAAGTCCTGCTACCTCTGCGAGACGGCTTGACCTTGATTCGGCGTATGTAGTCCATTAATCCGCCCACTTAAACCTATGATAAAAACCGCTCCCGTTAAGCTTCTCTCTGAGCCAGCGGTCAGTGCGGGCAGCATCGGGGTGAGATCGCGCTTAAAAACCCTTGCCACTCTTACTTTGCTGCTGCTGGCATTGCCGTTCAACCTTACCCTCGTCTCGATTGCTTTGCTGAGATCGCTAGTTCTTCGCCCGGCGCGATCTCGCGTAGCGAGCGCTTTGCGATCAACCACAGTAAATCCGCAAACGGTTCTCATTAGCGGCGGCAAGATGACTAAAGCCTTGCAGCTTGCGCGATCATTTCACAAAGCAGGGCACCGAGTCATCCTAGTGGAGATGCACAAGTACTGGTTAACCGGACACCGCTTTTCTCGGTGCGTTGATCGGTTCTACACCATACCCAAACCGCAATCGTCCCAGTATGCTCAGGCATTACTGGAGATTGTGCAAAAAGAAAAGGTTACTGTTTACGTTCCCGTTTGTAGCCCCGTTGCCAGTTATTATGATGCGCTCATTGCAGAAATGCTGGCGCCCCATTGCACCGTCATGCATGTGGATGTAGAGAGGCTCAAGCAACTGGATGATAAGTACGCCTTTGCGATCGCCGCAGGAACCCTAGGATTAAGCGTGCCAAAATCCCATCGCATCACCCATCCTCAGCAGGTGATTGACTTTGATTTTAGTCAGGCAAAGCGTCCCTATATCCTCAAAAGCATTCCTTACGATTCAGTGCGGCGATTGGCTCTGACGCAGTTGCCCCGTCCGACTGCTGAGGAAACGGCGACTTTGGTGCGATCGCTGCCCATTTCTGAAGCAAATCCCTGGATTATGCAGGAGTATATTCCAGGGCAAGAATATTGTACCCATAGTACTGTTCGTCAAGGACACGTGCAGCTTCACTGCTGCTGCAAGTCTTCAGCGTTTCAGGTCAACTACGAACACGTTGATCATTCTGAGATTGAACGGTGGATTCTCGCCTTTGTCAAGGGGCTGAACCTTACGGGACAAGTGTCTTTCGACTTCATTCAGGCAGCAGATGATGGACAAGTTTATGCGATCGAATGCAATCCGCGCACACACTCTGCCATCACGATGTTCTACAACCATCCTGATGTAGCACAGGCTTATCTAAATCTACATCCACTCCCCCAGATGGCTCAGCCACTTGCCTCTAGCCGCCCAACCTATTGGACTTATCACGAAGTTTGGAGATTGCTAACCCAGCTACTTTCTCCAAAGATGCTCAGGCAACGATTACAGATTCTCGTCAACGGCAAAGATGCCATCTTTGAGTGGGACGATCCCCTCCCTTTTTTAATGGTGCATCATTGGCAGATTCCGCTATTACTGCTGGGAAGTTTTCGGCGCGGCAGTGAATGGATTCGGATTGACTTCAACATTGGCAAGCTTGTTGAACTGGCAGGAGACTAGAGCATGGAAAAATTGCAGATTTTGCATCTAGTTGGCTCTGCTGTGAGCGATTTTTACTGTGAGTTGTCGCGACTCTATGCCCAAGATTGTCTACAAAATACGGCGAATCCAGACCTCTATGAGTTCCACATTGCCTACGTGTCGCCAGATTTGAGGTGGCGGTTTCCCAAATCTTTAGACAATGCCGAGATCGCCCAGACTCCCTCAGTTTCAGTCCCTGAAGCGGTCGCGGTTTTAATTCAACGACCGATCGATGTGATGGTACCCCAAATGTTCTGCCTGCCCGGAATGACTCAGTACCGTGCGCTATTCGATCTGCTCAAAATTCCGTATGTGGGAAATTCGGCTGAGCTAATGGCGTTAGCCGCAGATAAGGCAAAGGCGAAAGCGGTTGTCTCCGCAGCCGGGGTGACCGTGCCCGCTGGCAAGGTTCTGCATCGAGGCGATTGCTTATCTGTATCCCGTCCGTCGATTATTAAGCCGAACCATTCCGATAATTCATTGGGTTTGAGTTTAGTTACCGAGACAACCGATGGAGATGCTGCTTTAGCAACTGCCTTTGAGTATGCAGATGAAGTCTTAGTTGAGGAGTTTATCGAACTGGGTCGAGAAGTTCGCTGTGGGGTGATTGTGCAAGCGGGCGAGTTAGTTTGCTTGCCGCTAGAAGAGTACGCCGTGAATCCCGAAACTCATCCGATTCGGACTTATGCAGATAAACTCAAGCAAAATGAAGATGGTAGTTTGGATTGTGCTGCTAAAGAGAAAACCAAGGCGTGGATTGTTGATCCTAGCGATCCAGTCACTCAGCGAGTTTGGGCGATCGCAAAACAATGTCACGTTGCTTTGGGCTGTCGGCATTACAGTTTGTTTGATTTTCGGATCGATCCACACGGACAGCCGTGGTTTTTAGAAGCAGGTTTATATTGTTCGTTTGCTCAGAAAAGCGTCATTTCAATGATGGCTCAGGCTGCTGGAATTTCATTGACAGACCTGTTTCAAAATATGGTGCAGATGGCAGTGGCGGGAGAGGCTGCCTCTTTGGGCGATCGCCCAAAGAGCGCGCAGATTGACGCAAAAGCCGAAACTTATTCTTAGCAGGACATTCGGGTTGCCGAAATAGCCATGAAATTCTCAAAGCATTGCCAAGCAAGCGTTTCAAACTTCTTTTCGCTGAACTTCCCCCATACATATCTACTACAAGAGCCGAAAACCCTTATCCATCAATGGATATACCCCTTAACTTTTCTTAATGTACCCATGTAATTTGTAACATTTCTTAATGGACAAGAATTCTCTCTATTTGCTAGAATGGTAGTCATGTATATAGAAAAAGTTCCTAACCGTAATTCCCCTCCCGCCGTTCTTCGACCAGATTCCTATCGAGAAGGAGATCAAGTCAAAAAAAGAACCCTGGCTAACCTCTCAAAATTACCCGATGATATGATCGACAATCTGAAACTGGCTCTTAAAGGAGCAACACTGTCCATGACGGAAGGCATTCCCAATCATTTTGGGGGGTGATAAGTTACCTTGCCCTGTTTTGAGGTGCGGCTTGAGCAACAAGGACAACTAATTTTCTCTGAACTATAGTACTGAGTCCCATCTAGGGCGACGAGTAAGTTGCCATCCAACGCCTCAAACCCCCTCAAATAGCCTGGCTCCTTCAGCCCTTGATCAATCCATCTGAACCAGGGGAAAAGATGCTTTGCGGCTATTCCATCGAGGATGTTCCGCATCTGCTCTACTGTCGGGATATTGACCAAACCAAACAGAGTTTGAGCATTATCTCGTCCACAACGACTATTCAGTTGACGCTGATATTCTAGAAATGATTCATTCTGGCGAAAAAAGGCGGCGAATGCCCCTAATATTGCGTCTTTCAGACTGTAGCGGGTAGCATTGCTGGCACTTCGAGGCTCAGTTATCCCAGGGATAACTAGCTGCAAATAGCTCAGCATCCCCATAAAACCCAGTTGTTTGACTTCCATTCCCCCGAAACCCACTGTTCAAACCCTTCACTCCATTTTGAAAGGCAAGAGTAAGACGGGTTCTGTATTCTGTGCTACCGTTTGCATTGGGAATTGCTGGGTGTTGGCAGGCTTTTTGGCTGTGATCGGTAAACAGTAAGGGACTTGCGCTTTGATAATGTACCATTTAGGGCTGGTCTTATTCTTCTACAGAGCGATTTTCTGGCTGGGATATTATTCCCACGCAAGTCCCTAAACTGAAAACTCAAATCTGATCACTGATAACTGATCACTGATCACTGATCACTGAATCGCCCCTCTTGCCTCTGAGAAAAAAAAATGCTACGATAAAACTAAATCGGGCTTCTACGTTGGTGACTGCCTTTCAAGTTTTTTGATCTATGCTTGATTGTGATAAGGGAGCGAATAACCAATTCGTGTGGTAGTAAACCGAGCTTGTACTCGGAAACAGAAACGCGGAATATAAGTTCCCACCTGGTTAACCCAGGTCATAAACTTAGGTAAAACGGCGTAGCGGTCTTTTCAAGTTTTTCGAGCATATATAGGTCAAATTCTGGGGAGATTCCCTGTACTTCCTTAGTTTTGCCCTCTTGGTTGGTCAAAAAAGCCAGTATCTATATTTTTTTCTAGGTTAAAGACTGCTGTTTTCGGTAACGCTTGTCACCGCTAAATTGTGACAATCCGGACTACACTAGGGAAAAATTTATGAATTATTGTTAAGCAATGACTGAAAAACAGCCAAGAGTTGTTATCATAGGCGGCGGATTTGCGGGTTTATACACGGCCAAAGCCCTAAAAAACGCCCCCGTTCATGTTACCCTCATCGATAAGCGAAATTTCCATCTTTTTCAGCCCCTCCTCTATCAAGTCGCTACTGGGGCGCTATCTCCGGCCGATATCTCCTCACCTTTGCGCTTAATCCTACGGGGCCATGAGAATACAGATATTCTCCTCGATCATGCCATAGATATAGATCCGGTCAAGGGAGAAGTGATCTTGAAAGATCACCCGCCGATCGCCTACGATCAATTAGTTATTGCCACGGGAGTCAGTCATCACTATTTTGGCAATGATCAATGGCAACCCTACGCTCCAGGGTTAAAAACCATTGAAGATGCAGTAGAAATGCGTCGTCGTATCTATCTCGCTTTCGAGAAGGCCGAGAAAGAAATCGATGCCGAAAAGCGGCAAGCTTTATTAACTTTTGTGATTGTCGGTGGCGGACCGACGGGGGTAGAATTAGCAGGAGCGATCGCTGAAATTGCCCACGGTGCGCTTAGGTCTGATTTTCACCAGATTAACCCCACAGAAGCGAAAATTTTGCTCTTAGAAGGGATGGATCGAGTATTACCCCCCTATGCGCCCGATTTATCCGCTAAAGCTGCCGCTTCTCTCATAAAATTAGGGGTGACAGTGCAAACTAACAGCATCGTTACCAATATTGTTGAAGGTTGTGTCAGCGTCCGTCAGGGAGAAAAGACGACAGAAATCGCCGCCGAGACAATTTTATGGGCAGCAGGGGTAAAAGCATCGAGAATGGGGCGAATTTTGGCCGAAAGAACCGGGGTAAATCTCGATCGCGTCGGCCGGGTAATCGTTGAACCGGATTTAAGTATCGCCGGTTATGCCAATATTTTTGTGATCGGGGATCTGGCTAATTTTGCCCATCAGGGAGATAAACCTTTACCCGGAATTGCCCCCGTGGCCATGCAGGAGGGCGAATATCTAGCGAATTTATTAATTTCTCGCCTAAAAGGGCAAACTATTCAACCTTTTCATTATATCGATCGAGGTAGTCTGGCAGTGATCGGCCAAAATGCGGCCGTGGTTGATTTGGGATTTGTCAAGTTTTCTGGGTTCATCGCTTGGTTAGTCTGGGTTTGGGCCCATATTTACTATCTGATCGAATTTGATAATAAATTAGTGGTGATGGTGCAATGGGGTTGGAATTATTTTACCCGCGGTCGTGGCGCTCGTTTGATTACGGGAGAGGGGCAAAATTTAGCTTCTGGACAATTGCCGCAAAATAACGGCCAAAATAATAATCTAGCCGTTTCTAGCCAGACGGAAACTCTCTCTGCGCGATCGTGAAAGTGTGAAAAAATAGCCGTGATTATCTAGTTATCAGTTAGCAGGTAAGAACAATCGATCGATCATGAAAATAGAACATCCTAACAGTCTAGAAATTACCCCAGAGGAAAGCCAAGAATTAGAATATTTACGAGTTACAATTGAACGAGCGATCAAAGATGGTGTGATCACAAGAATAGAATTTGAATCGATTAAAACAATCATGTTTTCTAATAAGAAAAATAATCCCGACCAAATCCTCCGGCAAGTGACACTCTATCGCCATTTAGTCGTTGAAAAAATGAATAATGGCGAACTAATTTTTGAATCTCCTCAATAGGGCGAAATTTCTTTTTTAGCTATTTAGTACAAATGCTCAAACTTCCTCTCCCTTCTTCCCACTCCCAACTATCCTATAGCTGTTAAACAGGATTTAGTAAGTAGCTAGACACAATTAATTAGGGTTTGCGGCAAAAAGTACGGGCGAAGCATTCGGATAGAAAATCTCCGGTTTCACCGATAGGTTATTGCCCGAATGCTTCGCCCCTACAGGACTCGGGCTGATGAAGACGCAAGGTTTTTAACGACGATTCTCTCAAAATCTTGCACCTGTTTCGCGAGAAAAGCCATAAAACCCTTACCTTGCCTACATTTCACATTTATTCAGCAAGCCCTAATTATACATATCTAACCACCTCTTGCCTTTTGCCTCATGCATGAGTGCCTATCCTAACCAAGAAGTTAATTTTGTCCTACTACTTATTAGATAGTCAACAGCTTATTAGCCTATTCTTTTTTGTCGCTACCCGGAAAAGCTCGACCTTGAATATTTTCTAAAGCTGAAACTGCCGCCCTGGAACCGGCGATAATATCTCGTTCTTCTCCCCCTAAATATAGGCGGCCAAAACTGCCCACGGAAGTAACGTGTAGGATATTAATTAAAGCAGCTTTTTCGGCCTGATTAGCGGCTAGGGAAGCGTAGGCAGCCGGTTGCACTTCTAAAACGTACAAAGTCTGTCCCGCCATTAACATCATACCCCGAGAACTCCGGTTAATTAATTGGGCTTGGTAAGCGTCAATGTTGCGAATAATTTGGCTAGAAACAATTTGCGGTTTCAGACAATCGCGCTGACTAACGCCTAAATACTGCAAAATTGCCTGACCGGCCGCCCTGACCTCTCCCTGACTGCTAGAATGGAGTTCTAAGAGTCCGTAGAGTCGTTCTACGAATAGAACCCCCGGACGAACCACGGCGGATTTGAGGGCAATATCGGTGATGCGATTAATCTCGATGCCGGGGGAAATTTCAATCCAGAGGGAAGAATCCCCGGGTAAGGGTAAAAATCCTTGGGCGACTGTACCGATGTAAGCGGCGTGTTGAAGCTGTAAATTGTCAAGATAAACGTAACTGCGAAGTTCTACACCCAAGCTAATTTCTCCCTCTCTGGTCTATCTTAAAAGTTATGGGGACAGTGATAGGTTTTGCCGCCCTATCGATCGCCTTGAGGCTACAGTTAGACCTAAAATGTCTTTAAGTCCCCTTTCTGTCCTCTAGCAAATCCCCATTCCAACCCCGGAGCGATGATTAATCAATCCTTAATTAGGGCTTAGGCATTACCATCTTTCACTATAGTATAGAATTGACTGCCCTTAAATTTGCTGGGGAGAAGCGGTAAAAAAACTATAATTATGGGGACAAACTCAGGGAAAAACCAGCATGACGATTCTTTTAGGGGGAGATATCGGGGGAACTAAAACAATCCTGCGTTTAGTGGATTGCCAAAACTCATCGGATAGTCCCCAACCCCGGCTAATTACTCTCGATCAAGAAATTTATCCTAGTAAACAATACCCCGATCTGGTGCCGATCGTCCAGCAGTTTTTAGCCCGACAAACCACTATTCCCCCAGTGGCAAAAGCTTGTTTCGGTATTGCCGGTCCAGTGGTTAACAATAGTTCCGAATTGACTAATTTAAGTTGGTCTCTAACTGGCGATCGCCTAAGCCACGAGCTGCAGATTGAGCGGGTAAAATTAATTAATGATTTTGCGGCGATCGGTTATGGGGTGTTAGGATTAGCCCCAGAGGAGCTGCACAATCTACAGTCGGCTCCGGCAGTACCAGAGGCCCCGATTGCGGTTATCGGTGCGGGGACGGGGTTAGGAGAGGGTTTTTTGATTCCTGTCTCGAAGGGTAAATATCGGGTGTTTGGTAGTGAGGGTTCCCACGCCGATTTTGCCCCTCGATCGAGTTTAGAATATCAATTATTAAATTATCTCTTGGAGATCTATAACATCGAGCGCATTTCGGTGGAGCGAGTGGTTTCTGGGCAAGGAATCACTTCTATCTATCGATTTCTCCACGATAGTAACTATAGTCAGTCATCACCGGCCATGGCGGAAATTTACCGCACTTGGTTAGAAGAAATGGGTAAACCGCAAAAAACCGTCGATTTAGCGGCTAAAATTGCCAGTTTTGCCCAAGATGACTCGGATTATCTCTGTTATCAAACCATGAAAATCTTTGTCGAGGCCTACGGTGCGGAAGCGGGCAATTTAGCCCTCAAGTTGCTTCCCTACGGAGGATTATACATCGCGGGAGGGATTGCGGCCAAAAATCTTCCCCTAATGACCGAGGGTAGCTTTATGAAGGCTTTTCGGGCTAAAGGTCGGATGAGGGAGCTATTAAGCAATATTCCCGTTCATATCGTCCTTAATGCCCAAGTGGGACTGATGGGGGCAGTTTCCTGCGCTAGTCAGCTATGAGGGAGGGTTGACTGGATTTTACCAACAGCAGCAGCGATCGAGGTAAGCGATCAAAAAAATGTTCTCCATGACGGTTTTCCTGCCCTTGGCTGTGCTTGGGGGGGCTTAGATGTTATTTTTGGGGTTTATCAACAAAAGCCGCTAGAAAGCCGAAAAAATGCCGATCAACCGCTAGAAAAAGCCCTACTGTCCTGTCAAGAAAAAATGTTAAATTGCGACCGGGCCAGTTTTGCCGACAAACTGCACTGGTGCGGTGATGGAAAATAGCCTAGGGCAGTTAGTTGCTCTGGCCGGGGGGTCAATGCTATGATTAGGGAGACTTTTGCGGGTATAGTTCAGTGGTAGAACGTCACCTTCCCAAGGTGAATGTCGCGCGTTCGAGTCGCGTTACCCGCTTCTGACGACAATTGATTTGACATACCCCACGCCGTAAACGGAAGTGGATTCTTCTAGCATCACTGCTGAGAATTTCTGGCTCAACGAGTCCACTTGAATTAGATTCCTGGCGAAATCCCACCCAGAGGTGGTTCTCTCCTCAGACTTTCGCGACCTTACAGAAGCCTGTTTTCGGGGGTCCCTACGATACAGTTCAAAACCTCTAAAATAATTGGTTTCTTTGGTACTTGACGCTGAGAGCTTTTACCTATAGGAGCATTCCCCTATAGAACCCCATAACTCTAGTTTTCCAGGTGCGTTCATCGGTTGATGACTGGGTTTTTTAAGCGGTTGCTTACCCGGCCCCCTATTCTTAATATCATACATCCTATAAAGTCGCCCTAAAAGGGCGAGGCTTTAAACCCAATTTTTTGGTAATATATCAATTAACTGGCAAGATGGGCATGAGCAAGTTAACCCCTTTGGCTGTTAACCGTCCCGTCAAGCTGCCCTAGGGTAAAGATAATCCGCTACCATGAAACTAATTATCGGGGGACGTTACCAAGTTATTAAACCTCTAAGTCAAGGGGCTTTCGGTCAAACTTTTTTAGCCCAAGATAACTATCGCCCCGGCCGTCCTCAATGTGTGGTCAAACAGTTAATCACCCAAGTGGTTAACGAAGTTACTATAGGATTATTTGAGAGTGAGGCCAGAGCTTTAGAAAAACTCGGCCATCATCCTCAAATACCGCAATTTTTCGCCAGTTTTCAGGAAAATAAGTCTTTTTATATCGTTCAAGAATTTATCGATGGTCACGATCTTAGTCAGGAAATCTCTAAGGGTAAGCGTTTAGAAGAGAGTCAGGTAATTCAGTTATTAAAAGATATCTTGGAAGTTCTCGCTTTTGTCCATCAAAATAATATTATTCACCGAGATATCAAACCCCATAATATTATCCGTCGCCAAGAGGGCAAGCTAGTTTTAATCGACTTTGGCGGAGTCAAACAAGTGGGGACTCAATGGCTAAAAGCAAAACAGACCAGTGTGTCCATTGGGATTGGCACCCCTGGTTATATGCCTAGTGAACAGGCGCAAAATAAACCGCGATTGTCTAGCGATGTCTATGCCGTGGGAATCATCGCTATTCAAGCCTTAACTGGTCTCAAACCGACGCAATTTCCCGAAGATGCCGAAACCGGAGAAATCGCTTGGCGCGATCAGGCCGATGTTAGAGATGATCTAGCAGTTATTATCGATAAAATGACCCGTTATGACTGGCGCCAACGCTTTCCCTCGGCAGCAGAAGTTTTAGATGCCATAAAAGAGTTACTGCAATCGCGTCAGCAACAAGCTTTAGTGCGGGAAATTTCAGCAGAGGAGTTGTTTTATCGCGGTAACGCGCATCTCGATTTGGGGCAGCATCGCGAAGCAGTTCAATTGTATCAACAGTCCCTGCGGAAAAAGCCCAATTTTGTCAATGCTTGGTATAATCGCGGTCTGGCCTTGCAACGATTAGGGCGTTTTCCTGAAGCTTTAGGGTCTTTTAATCAGGTAATTCAATTAGAGACTAATAATGCTCGGGCTTGGTTTTATCGCGGCATCGCTTTAGCTAATTTACGACAAATCAGCGCCGCAATCGCATCTTTGGATAAGGCGATTCAACTGCAGCCAGATTATCTGGAAGCATGGCATTACAAAGGCATGATTTTCTGTCGGATGCAACGTTATGCCGAAGGTCTAGCGGCTTATAATCAGGCCCTGGCCATTAAATCCGATGCTAATGTTTGGTTTAGCAAAGGCGAAGCTTTACGGGAATTAGAGCGACTCAGTGAAGCGGTCGCCGCTTATAATAAGGCTTTACAGTTACAATCCCAAAAGGCTGAGGCATGGTATCAACGGGGTTGTTGTCTCTACAAGTTAAAATGTTTCTCGGAAGCAGTGGTTTCTTTTAACCAAACCCTACAACTAGAGCCTAGCCATCAATTCGCTCTCCAACAACGGAATTTAGCCCTTAATCACCTGAAATTGTAGGCAGCAAGCCAGCATTTTGGGGGATTAATCCTGTTCCTCTAGCCATTTTTGCCAGATATCCGGACGACGTTCCTTAGTGCGATCGAGTTGTTGTTGATAGCGCCAATCGGCGATATCCTGATGATTACCCGATCGCAAAACCGGCGGCACTTGCCAGCCGCGAAAGACCGGCGGCCGGGTATATTGGGGATAATCCAATAAACCTGCCTCAAAACTCTCCAATTTCAACGATTCTGCCTTACCTACCGTCCCAGGTAACAACCGCGTCACCCCGTTAATAATCGCTAAAGCAGGGATTTCTCCACAAGTTAGGACAAAATCCCCTAAAGATACCTCTCTAGTCACCAAATGCTCACAAACCCGCTCATCTACCCCTTCATAATGCCCACAGATGAGAATTAACTGCTGATAACTACCGGCCCAAGTTTTCAGTAAAGCTTGATTGAGAGGTTCCCCCTGGGGAGTCATCAGCACGATCTCCCGGGGTGGTAAAATTTCTAAAGACTCGATCGCCTCAAAAATTGGCTCTGGTTTTAATAACATTCCCACACCACCACCGTAGGGTTCATCATCGACACGACGGTGTTTATCGTGGGCAAAATCCCGGAGATTGACCAAATTTACCCTAGCGATGTCGCGTTCGAGAGCTTTTGCCAACAACCCCGACTGCAGCGGTGAAGTAAAAAAATCGGGAAAGAGAGTAATAATGTCAAACTGCACGGGGAAAATTAAGGCCTAGACTGGGATAGTGTTTAATGTATCATTTTGTCACGGTTCGATCGGTTAAAATCTTGGTAATTTGGCGCTAGTCTATCTCGATAACATGATAGACTATGCTGTACTGTCTAGGGGTTTTTCTGGCTCTAGCTTGAGTGATCGAAGTCTAGCCTAGACTGAAAGTTAACTAACAGTCCGTCATTGCCAGTGGATCGAAGAAAATTGCTAAAATCGCCTCTACTATTGCTTGATGTCCCGAAAAATATTCCTAAACCGCATTTTTTTCCGTCAACCGTTCAGGGAAAATAACATTAAAATACTTGTCCATCTTCCCGAAAAACCTTCCATCCCTAAAAATGTCTATTCGTTCAGTGACATGATCATCGAGCTAGAAACCCAACACCACGAAAATCCTACCCCCATATCTCTCAAAACGGCGATTTTAGTCATTGGTGGTGCCGAGGATAAAGTCCACGGTAAAGAGATACTGCACACCTTTTGGAATCGCGCTGGGGGTAGCGAAGCAGTGATCGCTATTGTTCCCTCCGCTTCCAGAGAACCGGTTTTAATCGGCGATCGCTATCAGAAGATTTTCGAGGAAATGGGGGCAAAATACGTCAAAGTTATCGATATTCGCGATCGTGTACAGGGAGAAGACCCCCAATTTCAAGCCTACATCGAAGAATGTACGGGTGTATTTATGACCGGAGGCGACCAGCTGCGTTTATGCGGTTTGCTCTCCGATACCCCCCTGATGGAAAGAATCAGACAAAGAGTGCAACAGGGAGAACTAACCCTGGCCGGAACTAGCGCCGGGGCCGCCGTTATGGGTCATCACATGATTGCTGGGGGCAGCAGCGGGGAAGCACCCAATCGGGCCCTAGTGGATATGGCCATGGGATTAGGTCTCATTCCTGAAGTCATTGTCGATCAACACTTCCACAATCGCAACCGCATGGCCCGGTTAATGAGCGCTATCTCCGGTTATCCCGAACGTTTAGGAATTGGCATCGATGAGGATACCTGCGCTATGTTTGAACGGGATGGCACGATGACGGTAATCGGCTGCGGTACAGTGACGGTAATTGATGCCAGGGCAATGTCCCACACCAACCACCATCACGTCACCGCTAACGAACCCCTGAGTCTGCATAATCTGCGGGTACATATTCTTGCCTACGGTGATGGCTATCATCTCAAAAAACAGCAAGTGATCGCTAAATTAGGGTAAAAAAACTCCTGAAAAACTGTTTATAGTGAACAGTTTACTAATCTCGGAAAACCAGACAATAAACAACGGCTTCTTTGTGCTTCTCAACAGCGAACATCAGCTATATCGTCACTAACCCCGCCCTAAAAGCGACGGAGCTTGCCTAAACCAATTTAGGCGACGCAAGTAGAGACTACCGCATTGAGACACAATCTGGCACAGACCTCCGAATTCTTCCCTAGTTCGGATTCCCTCTCAGCTTTATTGGTAAAGCGTTGTTAGACAAG
>NZ_JADBTF010000003.1:0-8426 GCF_020246295.1 Microcystis sp. M090S1
TGCACCTGTTTCGCTCGTAAAGCCACAAAACCCTTACCTTGCCTACATTTCACATTTATTCAGCCAGCCCTAATTATGTCTGGGTAGTTAATCACTACTTCAAGAACGATTATCGCGATTAACTTTTCTGATTAACCAATAACTTGCCGCTAAAGCTAAGGTCCCCACGGTGAGGGCAATTAAATCATCTTTACTGTATTTATTGGGATCAAAAATAATAATTTTTCGAGAGATGGCAATCAGGGCAGTAACAACGACTAATTCAACCTGTACGATGTGTTTTCTTAAGTAAGCAGTGACGTTTTCTAATAACTCTAAGGCGATTAAAATATTGAGAAATAATCCGAAGATTTCAATTAAAGTTTTGCTAAAAAAACCGACGGGTTCCGTAGTAAATAAATCTTTGATTAGGATAACTACTAAATCATAAAGAGAAACAATAATAACAACAATTAAGGCTACAGACAAAACCTTAGAAACTAAGTTTTCAATGAGATGAATCGACCTCATGAAATTTTCATCGCGCCATTGTTGACCGAAATTGATAAGTAGTTTCCGTATCTGTTTGAGCATGATCGATTAAGTAAAAAGTAAAAATTGTTATTGTATTTGATTGCTAATTGTTCTATAGCGGTGTGCAGTCGTATGAGGTACAGTGTCACGAGCTATAAACCATGCTAGGCAAAGCTTGGTCTGTATCTCACTCAAGCGCTTACCGCTATATTTAGCTAACAAGTAAGCTGATCCCCCCTTAATCCCCCCTTGATAAGGGGGGTGCTGATCTCCCCTTGATCCCCCCTTGATAAGGGGAGTATCTGACAATTTTTAACATCTAAGTGGGTGGGTGGAATTAAATATAAAATGAACGTAGGTTGGGTTGAAGCATGAAACCCAACACCCGCATGGGTTACGCTACCGCTAACCCATCCTACAAATAATTGTGCCTACCTACTTACCTAGTTAGAGATAATTTTACTTGAAGAAGGCTTCCCCAGAAAAAAAATCTAGGTGCGATCGCTGTTAAGTCAACCGCACCCCAAACTAATACAAATGCTCACATCTAGCTAACATCATCGTGAGCGAAACGATTATAGAGGAAGTCGAGGGCATAGTTACGCAGACGATAATATTCAGGATCCTCCATAATTCTCTCCCGATCGCGGGGACGGGGGAAATGAATATTCATCACTTCGCCGATTTTCGCTTCTGGTCCATTGGTCATCATTACCAGCTTATCAGCGAGGAAAAGGGCCTCATCGATATCGTGGGTGATCATCAACACCGTACAGCGTTTATCTTGCCAGATTTTCAGCAATTCTTCCTGTAATTCCTCTTTGGTAATCGCATCCAAAGCGCCGAAAGGTTCATCGAGAATTAATACTTCTGGACGGATAGAAAGGGCCCGGGCGATCGAAACCCGTTGTTTCATCCCCCCGGAGATTTGGGGAGGGGTTTTGTCCATAGCTTCGGTTAAACCCACCATCGCTAAATGTTCCCGCACGATCGAGCGTTTTTGTGCCTCTGGAGCATTGGGAGACACCGCATCTACCGCGAGATAGACATTTTCAAAAACGCTTAACCAAGGCAATAAAGCATAGTTTTGAAACACTACCATGCGATCGGGCCCGGGTTTAGTAATTTTCTTACCGTTAACTTTAACGATGCCATCGGTGGGAGAAGAAAAACCCGACACCATATTTAATAGGGTCGATTTACCGCAACCGGAGTGACCGATCACGCAGATAAATTCACCTTCATTGATGCTGAGATTAACATCCTTGAGGACGGTGTAGGGGCCTCTAGCAGTGGGATAAACCTTAGAAACTCCTTCAATGGTGACAAAAGCTTCTTTACTGGGGGTCTGGGTTGCTCGGTTAACGGTGTCGGTGGTAGTGTACATGATTAGTCTTTGGGGGAAATTAGATAATAGGAGCAATGGCTAGGGATAATTGGCTAGGAATTATCCCCTTAGTCGATTTTTAGGCAATTTTGCGAGATTCACTGGCACTAGGACGAGCATCAATAGCCACTTCGGCCATGGTGACGTTTTGTTTGATCTCTAAACTATTGAGATAACCGATAGGATCCTCGGCATCAAACTCGATACCATCGAATAAAAGGATCGGTGTGCGACGATATTTAATATCCCCTAGACCCAATTCCCGGGCCGCGGTACTAAAGACACCCACCCGACAGACGCGTTCGAGAATTTCTACCCAGTTACGGGGGAAAGGAATGTGGCCCCAGCGCGCCATTTGGGTCATCATCCAGAGGTGTTCGGTACGACTGGGACGATTGACTCCATCCCCAAAGAACAGATGGTGTGCATATTCTTTCATCGGTTGATCGAGACTGCACGCGTAGGAGTTAGGATCACCCAGTTGGATATAATCGATATTGGTACTAAGATACTGACGACTGGCGAGGATTTGACGAATTTCTTCCTGATTCCCTTCCTCGGCACAGTAGCGACAACCTTCCAGCAGTGCTTTAACTAAAGCGACATGGGTATTAGGGTATTTATTGGCCCAATCTTCCCGGACTCCCAGGGCCTTACCCGGGTGGCCCTGCCAGATTTCTAAGTCGGTAGCGACAGTGTAACCGATATCTTCCATAGCGGCCCGTAGGTTCCAGGGTTCACCGACACAGTAACCGTCAATACTACCGGTTTTCAGGTCGGCTACCATTTGGGCTGGGGGAATAGTTTCGAGGTGAACGTCTTGATCCGGGTCAATTCCCGCTGCCGCTAACCAGTAACGTAGGAGCAAATTGTGCATCGAGGAGGGGTGAACAATGCCAAAAATATGGCGCTGCTCCTTCGATTCCAATAGCATCTGTTTTAAAGCGTTACCGTCAATCACTCCCTCGTCATAGAAGCGTTTAGCGAGGGTGACACCGTTACCGTTACGAGTCATAGTCAGGGCGCTGACAATCGGCAAAGGTTGCTCCTGATAACCACCGACGGTTAACCAGGTGGGCATTCCCGAAGGCATTTGCGCCCCGTCGAGGAATCCCCCTGCGATCCCGTCCACAATGCCTCGCCAACTGGTTTCCCGGACCAAATTCACCTCATCTAGACCATGTTTAGTGAAGAATCCCTTTTCTTTGGCCACTGCTAGGGGCGCGCAAGCGGTGAGGGGAACAAAACCGATTTCTAGATTGACTTTTTCTAAACCGTGACGGGCAATTACTTCGACTTTGCGGGCGCGCAGTTTTTTGATCCGTTTTTGTTGGTTGAGGAAATAGATAATCTCGCTCCGGAGACTGTAGTAACTGGGGTGTTCTACCACTTCCATGCGTTTGCGGGGACGGGGGATATCCACTTCCAAAATACCGCCAATTTTTGAGCCGGGGCCGTTGGTGAGCATGACGATGCGATCGGATAATAGCACCGCTTCATCCACATCGTGCGTCACCATTACCGAGGTCATTTGGTATTCTTCGCACAGCTGCATTAACTGTTCCTGTAGATTACCTCTAGTCAGGGCATCTAACGCGCCAAAGGGTTCGTCTAAAAGCAGCACTTTCGGACGGATGGCTAGGGCGCGAGCGATCGCTACCCGTTGTTTCATCCCCCCCGATAATTCGTTGGGACGTTTATCCACTGCATGACGAAGATTGACCAGATCGATATATTTTTCGACTTCAGCTTTTCTTTCTTCTTCTGATAGTTGGGTGAGAACTTGATCGACGGCCAGAGTAATATTTTCTTTGACAGTTAACCAGGGTAAAAGGGAATAGTTTTGGAAGACTACCATGCGATCTGGTCCCGGTTTTTTAATGCTTTGACCTTGCAAAGTCACCACTCCTTCCGTGGGCAAATCTAAACCAGCGATCATGTTTAAGAGGGTTGATTTTCCGCAACCAGAGTGACCGATGAGGGAGATAAATTCCCCTTTTTTTATCTGTAAATCAATCCCTTTCAAGGCCACATATTCACCGCCACCACTAAGGGGGAATACTTTATCAATGTTATCGACAGCGACAAACAAACTCATAGTTTTTTCTCCTTAAATTGGCTCAAGTTTCAGTTATTTGAAAATGGGGAAAGTTTACCCATTGATTCCCTATTGACGAACGATTTGATTTTGCAACCAAGCCATAAAGCGATCGAGTAATAAACCCACACCACCGATATAAAACAGCGCGAGAATAATATCGCTGATGTAGTTATTTTGGTAGGCATCCCAGATAAAGAAACCGATACCGACGATACCCGACATAACGATTTCAGCCGCGATAATCGCTAACCAAGCTAAACCGATCGCAATTCTCAAACCAGTGAAGATGTAGGGAAGTGCCGAGGGAATTAATATCTTGAAGAAGAATTTTTTGCTGGACAATTGCAAGACTTGTTTAACGTTGATATAGTCTTGGGGAATTTGTTGGACACCGACGGTGGTATTAATCAAAATCGGCCAAACTGCGGTAATAAAGATAACGAATAAAGCAGCAGGTTGGTTTTGTTGTAAAGCGGCCAAAGATAGGGGAACCCAAGCAAGAGGAGGAACTGTTCTTAGGAATTGAAAAAGGGGATCGAGTGCCTTATTTAAGAAAGAATTTAAACCGACCATAATCCCAACGCCAATACCAACCACTGCGGCAAAAAAATAACCGATTAATACCCGTTGCAGACTCGCTAAAGTTTGCCAGAATAGTCCCTTATCAATGCCCCCACGATCAAAGAAAGGATACATTAAATAGGTACGAGTCCGTTCATTGGTGATTAGGTCGGATGGGGGGGGTAATTTGATTAATCCCAGCATCGAGACTAATTGCCAAACAATCAGAAAACCCAAGGTACCGATAATAGGGGGAAGAATATCTTGGGAATGCTTTTTCCAGAATTTACCGAAGTTGAAACCACCGTTACTTTTTCTGCTGACGCTACTTGCCATTTTGCCGTTTTCCTTTGTTGAAGATAAAGTTACTTGATTGGGGAGAGAAGAAAACACTTTTGGGATTAATAGACTAGATATTTTATGACCCTAGCCTACCGGGAAAAACTCGCTATTTTTTGATCTCCAAACTATCGAGATAAGCTTGGGGATTAGCGGGGTCAAAAGTTTTGCCATCGAAGAATTTTTCGACACCGCGGGAGGTACTGGTGGGAATATCGGCTGCGGCAACTCCTAATTCTGTAGCTGCCGCTTTCCAAAGATCCTCGCGGTTAACTTTGTCGATTAATGCTGAGGCAGTGGTTAAAGTTTCTTTCGGCAAGAAACCCCAACGAACACTTTCGGTTAAAAACCAGAGATCATGACTCTTGTAGGGATAGGAAACGCTACCGACGGGATCTTTCCAGTAGAAAACTCCTTTATTTTTGTCGGTGATTTCCGGTTTGCCGTCACCCATTTTCTGTATTCCTTTGAGGGGACCTGCGATAATTTCTTCTTTGAGGTTGAAATAAGCCGGTTTAGCGAGAATTGCCGCCGCTTCTGCCCGATTTGCCTCCTGATCGAGCCATTGCTGCGCTTCCATAATTCCTTTTAACACCGCTTTGGTGGCTTTCGGGTTTTTATCCACCCAATCGGCGCGGATAGCGAGGTATTCTTCCGGGTGATAGGGCCAGATTTCTGCGGTTAAAGCTGACATAAAACCGATCTGATCAGCCACAATTCTCGCCGGCCAAGGATCACCGGTACTAAACGCATCCATGGTTCCCGTTTTCATGTTGGCCACGGTTTGGGCGGCAGGAACCGCAATTAGGTTAATATCCGTATCGGGGTTAATACCACCGGCGGCTAACCAGTAACGAATCCAGAAGTCTTGGTTAGCTTTCGGGAAAGTATAGGCGGCTTTGAAGGGAGTTCCCGTCGTTTTCATGGCGAGGATGTAATCTTTGGCGGGTTTCAGGTCTAAACCGATATTTTTGCCCTCGTGTTTACCTGCGATCGCAATTCCGTTACCCTGGGTGTTTAACTGCGCTAACACATACATGGGGACTTTAACGTTATTTTTGGTGATTAGTCCCTCGGAAATTAGGTAAGGCATGGGCATTTGCCACTGTCCTCCGTCAATTCCGCCCGCATCTGCCCCAATTTCGACGTTATCTCTAGCGGAACCCCAGTTTGCTTGTTTGGAGACTTCCACATCGGGCATCCCGTGTTTGGCGAAAAAGCCTTTTTCCTTGGCAATAATTAAGGGTGCGGCCTCAACGATAGGAATATAACCTAATTTAATTTTGGTGGTTTCAGGAGCTTGTTCCGGGGCGATGGCGACGGGAGAAGCAACCGGGGCAGCGGGCGCGGTGGTGGTGGTTCCACCCGTACTGTCGGGGGGATTACCCAAACAACCTTTCAGGACAACAGCCCCTGCCGCTGAAACTGCCGCCGTGGTTAAAAATTTCCGTCTCGAAAAATTTGACATAGAATCTCCTACCTGCTGCCAAAGCAAGTATGTGTGCTGAATTATGGGTAAAGGAATCCCTCGCTAAACTTTCCCTCTAGCCCGTGCTATAGAAATTTAGCTATGGAATATTGAGTCTCGATTGAACTTACTAAATAAGTCTAGCGGAATTTGGAAAAAATAATTAATCCGAGCGAGAATTTTATTTACAAAAATTTAATTCGATTGATAAGAATTAATTAAGACCATTGATATATCTAGCTTCTAGCCACTTAAAAAGGTTTCCGCAGGAGCGCCGGCGCAGGGGTGATGGGGTGATGGGGTGATGGAAGTGGGGAAGTGGGGAAGTGGGGAGACCACTTCGTGCGCGTTGCGGGGGGAATTGGGGAATTGGGGAAGTGGGGAATTGGGGAAGTGGGGAAGTGGGGAGGTGGGGGAAGTGGGGAAGTGGGGAAGTGGGGAAGTGGGGAGAAACAATAAAATGAGCCAAGGGTGAGTTTTAGGAATGCGGCTCCTTCCGGCTTGGTAGAATGGACAATATGCTTTCACCCCAAAGTAATGACCAGATCTAAAAAGCCGAAATCACCGAACTCCTCTGATTCGCCCACCTCACCTTCCTTGGCTCTCTCTTCCCTACATTTTCGTTTCCAAGCTTTAGAGGAGGAGCATCAGTGGCTCCTCAAGCAGATTGGCAGAAAGCGCAACGAACTGAAGAAATTCCTCGACCAGATGCGTTCCCTGGCGACGGAGATTTTTCAGAGAGGGCAACCCCTCTATCAAAAACTTACCGACCTCGACCGCGAAATACACGCCCTTTTTGACGAAATCCTCACTGCTAGAAAAATGGGGCAGCAGACAAAAGAAAGGATTCTCGGAATTTACCAGACACTTCAGTTAACGGGGGAGATTAGCCCGAAATTTGAGGATGGAGATGAAGAACTGGACGAACTTTTCGGAGACGAAGAACCAGAAGGATCATCGGAGCAATCCGCGCAGGATTTCTTCTCTGGGGAAGACTCCTATGGCCGTCACGATGATGGAGCAGAGATATCACCTGAAAGCTCGCCTAAATCTCCTGAATCTAGACAAATACGCCGCACTTTCCTGAGAATGGCTGAGATTTTTCACCCCGACAAGGTTACGGATCCCGAAACTCGGATGCGTCACAACGAGATTATGAAGGAGGTCAACCGCGCCTATAAAGAGGGAGATATTGCCAGACTGCTCGAAATCGAACGACAGCATCAAATGGGAGACTCTTTCGAGGTTGAAGGCTCATCGGAAAGCGACCTCAAACGACAGTGCGAGAGGGTTGAAACCAATAACGAACTACTCAAAAAGCAGTACGAGAACCTGAAAAGAGAACTGCGCTCGGTGCGAAATACCCCGGAAGGCGAGATGGTGAGGGCCAGTCGCGCTTGTGAGAAGGATGGCATCGACCCGATTGAGCAAATGCTAGAGGAGATGAAATTACAAGTTCAATCCACCGAAAAAATCTATAATTTTGTCCGTGACTTCCGCGATAAAAAGATAACGGTTAAAGAGTTTCTGCGCGGACCGGTCAGGATGGGCAGAAGCCCGGAAGAGATGGAAGACATTCTTGATCAACTTCTGGAGCAACTTCGCGGAATCAGCCGTTGAAGAGAAAAAGCCAGTATTTAGGGTTTGCTGAAAAAGTTTTTCCCGGTGGCCGAGTGTAGGGTTTTACCGATTTTGAGGGAAAAAGTCCCGGAATTTTCCCTCCAATTATTCCTAAAAGGCGATTGTGTCCTCTGGGGGCGAAGCATTCGGGTATAACCTATCGCTGAAACCGTAGATTTCCTGTCCGAATGCTTCGCCCCTACTTTTTCAGCAAGTCCTATTCAATTTAAGATTATGAGTAATCGCCGTTGCACCTATTAACAGACAGTGATTTTTGATCTGCCCTAGCTGACTGACGGACACATTTTTCAATACAAAGACAAGTACTGTTATGTGAAAGCCTCAAACTCCTGAATAAAAGAAAAGTTAATTTTGCCATAATAATCCTGACGAGCTTTGCGAGAAGCAAAACAGGGAAAAGGGTCAACAGAAAATAA
>NZ_JADBTF010000030.1:0-8944 GCF_020246295.1 Microcystis sp. M090S1
AACTTCCATACCAAAGCGTTGTCTGAGAATCGTTTCCATTGAGGGAAGGGCAAGTCCTTCGGTAAAGCTGCCGAATTTGGCACCGAGTCCCCCAATTTGTTTGCCCAGTTCTTTGAGTTGTTTGTCAGTTTCCTTCTGTTGTTGGGCGTTTTCCTTCTGTTGTTGACTAACTTCCTTCAATAGTAGTTCAGTCTCCTTCTGTTGTTGACTAACTTCCTTGAGTTGTTTGTCAGTTTCCTTGAGTTGTCGGTCAGTTTCTTTTTGAGCGGTAGTTAATTCGGCTAAGAGTCGCCATACGTCTTCGGATGTAGTTGCCATAGATAATTTTTTCCTTCTGCTCTGGTCTATTGCTATTTTAGTCAATTGCGCCGATACTTCCTAATTTTTAACCCGCAATGATGTCTTTTTTGTCCAGTACATCTTATCCCATTTTAAGCGAACACTACCGTGCGATTAGCGTAAACCAAAATGCGATTTTGCAAGTGTAAACGTACCGCTCGCGCTAACACCCCCCTTTCTAAATCCTTACCTTGACGAATTAAATCTCCTACGGTATCGCGATGGCTAACTCTGACCACATCCTGCTCGATAATTGGCCCCTGATCGAGATCGGCAGTGATATAATGGGCGGTGGCTCCAATAATTTTTACCCCTCGATCGTAGGCCCGTTGATAGGGATTAGCTCCGGCAAAAGCCGGTAAAAAAGAATGATGAATATTGATAATATTGGGGAAAAAGTTAATAAAATCTGGAGTGAGAACCTGCATATATTTAGCTAAAATCACTAAATATATCCGGTATTCCCGCAGTAACTCTAATTGTCTGGCTTCCTGTTCAATCTTGGTTTCGGCGGTAATGGGAATATGATGAAACTCAATACCGAATTGATTGGCAACTGAGTGTAATTCTGGATGATTGCTAATAATTAAAGGAATTTCTGCCCTAATTTCTCCCCCGTGTTGTCGCCATAATAAATCGAGGAGACAATGATCCTGTTTTGTCACCCAAATAGCTAGACGCGGGACAGTATCGGAAAAATGTAAGGACCAACTAGCCTGCAAAGGTTTGGCAATAGCGGCGAAAGCTGGTTCGATCATCCCACGGGGTAAATTAAACCCTTCTAATTGCCATTCTATCCGCATCAGAAACAATCCCGCCGAAAAATCCGTGTGTTGGTCAGCGTGGATAATATTGCCGCCATTAGCATAGATAAAATTAGCGATTTTCGCCACCAGACCAATCTGGTCGGGACAAGAAATTAACAAGGTTGCAGTGGTACCAGTCATAAATTATCGGTGGCAAGAATTGACTTTTCTATCCCCTAATGTATGGCCTTTCTCGTCAAGGTAAAGTATAAATTGAACCTTGCCGAAGTAAAGATTTCAGTCGCAAAAACGTACCCCATCTATCGGAGAACGGCTGTAGGACAATTTTAGACAAGCTAAGAGGCATTACCGTTCCGCAGTTCCGGCGTTTCCCTATGCCCATAGACCAATTTAGATGCGCGGGCAGCCTACCCAGTCTCTTTTTTGCACAAAAAAGAGCATTTGTCAAGAGCGATCGCAGATTAAATTTCCGGTTAAACTGATACAGTATTCTCTTGCTCAGAAGTGGCAAAATGCCGCTCGATCAGGGAGGGGACATCTTGGGGAGCTACCTGATTATAATGCTTTTTATCGGGCATAACCACCAGATTCGGCCCTTTTTTGCACTGTTTTAAACAGCCAGTTAATTTAATATTCACCGCTTCTCCCAGTCCTTTTTCCTCTAAATCACTCTCTAACCTTTGGCAGACTCTCGCACCGCCATTTTTCCAACAATCGGACTTCTGACAGATTAAGACGGTGGCTTTTTTCGCTTTTGCCGGGGCGACTTCTGGGTTTTTTTCGCCAGATAAATGCTCGATCCCTAGTACCCTCAGTTTTAATTTTCCCTTCTTTGAACAAAGACTACTTTCTCCCGTCACTTTTAGCCATGATTGGAGAGCAATATTGAGAGGTATGTGGTCTCGCAGTGTTTTTTCGGGCTTAAACCAATATTCTCGTTTATCAACACTGATTCTCAGGTATTTTACCTTATATCCGTCCTTGAGGACAAAACCGAGGAATTGACCGACCACTTGAAAGGGAACCATGGTAGTTGTAGATTTTGACATACTTTCTCACTTTTTACTCTCAGATTGCTAATTTTTCTCAAGGATTATGCCTGCCAACAGGTTTCCAGCCAATCGATTAAACAGCCTCGGGAAGCCTCTACCTGTCGCAGGACAATCCACAGCTGTAAAAGTTGAGCGGGGCTATCGATGCGAACCTGCAAAAGCTTATGGAGCGAGCATTTATCTTCAATGTCCAGGGTCTGCAGCCGGTGGTAGAGCTGCCAGCGCTCCCAAGCACTAAGAGGGAAGATTTTCTCACCTTCCGATGGCAATTTGTCTATACTCATGGGGCTTTTAATTGAGAACTATTAGCAATATAACTCTAGGCTGATGTTCTCAGTATAACCGACAACTGCAAATAATTATCAATAACCTGAAGAAAAAAAGTTACCCGGTAGCGGCGATCGGCTAAAATCTTGCTATTGTTGCCTTGTCCGCTTTGCCGATCCCAGAATCGCTACCGCCTAGAATTGTCAAAGAGATAAAAATGGAGATAACAAGATTTATTGACGAAAATTATGGATAAAAAAGCTCAAAAAACCGATAATTCAGCAATTCTCTATTTTGATGGTGGTTCTCGCGGCAATCCGGGGAGAGCAGCCGGTGCAGCGGTAATAGTTTTAGCCGAGGGTAATTCCTTGACCACGACTAGATATATGGAGAGAGCCACTAATAACGAGGCCGAATACACGGGATTGATTATTGGATTGGAAAAAGCCCAAGAATTAGGCTTAAAAAGCCTAGAAATTCGCGGAGACAGTCAATTAGTCATCAATCAAGTTAAGGGAGACTGGAAGGTAAAAAGCGATAGTTTACGTCCCTTTTATCAGCGTGCTTGTCAATTAGTTGCCCGATTCGATCGCATTAGCTGGCGCTGGATTGAACGAGCTAAAAATAGTTTGGCTGACGCTGCTGCCAATCATTGTATGGATGCGGCGAAAAAATCGCCAGAAAAACTAAAGGAAGGCGAAACTAATCTCGATATTCTGCTCCAATCCCTGAAACCAGTCCTAAATACCGAAGAATTCGTTTTTTCTTCCCTAACAGCAACAGGACTAGAACAGCTACAATTAACCCCTCTCTGCCAATTTCAGGAAGAGGAAGGCATAACGGTGATTATTCCCCGTCAGCAAGCCGATCGCAAGAATTTGCAGTACAAATATATTTATAGACAAATTACTCTTTCTGTGCATTCTAGTTTAGCGGCGGTGGGATTTTTAGCGGTAATTAGCGAGAAACTGGCCGAAGCAGCAATTAGCGTCAATGTCATTTCTGGTTATTATCACGATCATTTATTTATCCCTAGGGATAGGGTGACAGAAGCGATGGCTATTCTCGAAGAAATTAGCCGCTCCTAATAGTAGTCAGTAATCAGTAATCAGTAATCAGTTATCAGTTATCAGTTATCAGTCATAATTCATAAGTGGGTGGGTGGAATTAAATATAAGATGAACGTAGGTTGGGTTGAAGCATGAAACCCAACGCCCGCTCATGTTACGCTACCGCTAACCCATCCTACAAATAATTGTGCATCCCTACTTAATTCATAATTCATAATTCATAATTCCCTTGCTGCGAGCGGATGATATCGATGGTACTTTTCAGCACACTAGCGATGGGAACTGCTATCAATAAACCGAGAATTCCTGCCACTTTGCCACCGATAAAAAGAGATAGGATAATCCAGACGGGATTAAGTCCGATCATGCCTCCCATTAACCGAGGGGCGATGACATTATCATTAATTTGACCGACAATAATGGTCAGGGTCAAAACTTTTAACCCTAACCAAAAATCTTGAAACATCAGTAGGGTACTAATGCCAATAATGGCAAAGGCACTGGCAAAAGGAATTAATGTAGTTAGACCGATCGCCACCCCGAATAATAGGGCATAATCAACCTTGAGAATCACAAAAACAAAAATTTGAGCAAGGCTGAGAATTCCCGCTAAAATGGTTTGACCGGCAAAATAGGTTTCAAAAGTTTGACGAATAATCGTTCTTAATTTGAGATTCCAGGGAGCAGGAATCCAGCTAAAAATTCCCTCCCAAATTTGTTCGCCATAGAGAACAAGAAAGACGGTTAGAACCAGAACAAATAGAATGTTTAAGATACTGTTGATAGTTCCCAGCACAAAGCTCAGTAATTGAGTGCTAAGAGTTTGTAAAACATTGGTTAGTCGTTCCGATAACTGGGTGATTGATTGCTCGATATAAATCGCATATTTCTGAGTTTTATCCCACTTTTCTAAATTTTGTATCTGTTCGGTTCCCGACTCGATCCACTGGGGCAAACTATTGATTAAACTGCTTAATTGTTCGACAATCTGGGGAATTAAAATTAAACCTAAAACAATCAAAATTAATAGGGCAATTAAAAAGACAATAGCGATCGAACCACTGCGATTAACCCCGCGTCTTTGCAGCACTTTGATGGGAACATCTAAGACAAAAGCTAGTAAACTAGCAGTGACCAAAATACTGACTAAGGGTTCTAGGTAGCTAAATAATTGGAATAATAACCAACCATTGAGAAATAAGAGCGGAAAAACTAGACTTAGCCGCAACCAACGAGGTAGTTGCTTAAAAAGCTCTATCATATAACTAATTTTGTCCTGAGAGAGTATCGAGGTAAAAAGAGACTTTTCTAACCAGAAATCCTCTTTCAATCTAGCATCTCCTCGTTACTTTTCTGGTCCAAGCAACCCTGAAACTCTTATCCTAACTGTAAGTAGTCGTGCAAAATTAATTTCCTAGTCGAGACAGGAGACTCCGAGACAGGAGACAGGAGACGGGAGACGGGAGACAGCTATTAGGGATCGGATTTGAGTTTTCAGTTCACTGTTTCCTCACACCAGAAGTCTGACGGAGTAGTGGCTTAGATGTGTAATTAATTTTGCTTAGGTACTTATGGAGTTAAGCGGATTCGAACCGCTGACCCCCTCAATGCCATTGAGGTGCTCTACCAACTGAGCTATAACCCCGCGAAGACCATTTTTGAATATAGCTTAAATAGAATTATTTTGTCAAGGGGTGACGAGAAAAAAATTTGTCACTGCCAAGGCGATCGCTGATAAGACAATGGTGAAACAATCGCCCCCATTTAGACAGGAGCCGGAATTTGGGTTAAATAGGTTAAACAGTGACCCATGAGGAAATAAACTACTAACATAGCTGCTGCCGCTGCTGCCACCAAGGTTCCCGCCAGCATCAAGGAAAACTCTTGCTTGTCGAACGCTTGCTGCATCAGATGCAATGACCAAGCCACAAGACCGAGGTCAAAGATGAGAATCGGAACTAACATATTTTAAATTTTGTTAACTTTCATCTATTCTAATACATAATTTTCCCCAGGGATAATCGGACTGAAGTTAAAAACAGGGATTTTTGCCGGTTTCTCGATCGGGGCTATCAGCCGTCGGCCGTTAGCTTTCGGTAATAAACTGCCCGGGAATTTAAATTGCTTGTTGAGATTAGGCAAGAGGCAAGCGGCAAGAGGCAACAGTAAGGGGTTAAAATGTGTCTTAGCTTAGGTCTAAACCTTGCTCTTCTTGGGTTGCAGCCTGAAGAAATCCTTTTTCAGGAAAACCGACTCAATCACTAGATTAAGTTCTGCAAATCTTGCTCTCATTTTCCCTGGCTAACGCACGGGTACTTGTTGATTTTGCAGATAATTTTTGACCTCAGCGATGGTTAATTGACCATAATGGAGCAAAGAAGCCAATAAAGCCGCTTCTGCCCGCCCTTCCGTCAATGCTTCGTAGATATGCTGACAATTACCCGCTCCTCCCGAAGCAATCACAGGAATCTCCACCCTTTCAGCGATCGCTTTTGTCAAGGCCAGATCGTAACCCGCTTGCGTGCCGTCAGCATCCATACTGGTAACTAACAACTCACCCGCCCCGCGTTTTTCCACTTCTTGCGCCCATAATAAAGCATCAATACCCGTATTTTCGCGTCCACCCCGAACATAAACCTCCCAACCGGGGTTATGCCCATCCTTACGTCGTCTAGCATCGATCGCCACCACAATACACTGTTTACCAAAGCGATCGCTGGCTCGATCGAGCAATTCCGGCTCGCGCACGGCAGCCGAGTTAATGCTGACTTTATCGGCCCCGGCTCTTAACAAATTTTTAATATTTTCTAAGGATTGGATGCCCCCCCCCACGGTCAGAGGAATAAAAACCTGTTCCGCCGTACGATAGACTACATCAATAATCGTGTCGCGATCTTCATGGGTAGCAGTAATATCGAGAAAAACCAACTCATCAGCCCCTGCCTGATTATACAAGCGAGCTAACTCCACGGGGTCGCCAGCATCCTGAAGATTGACAAAATTAACCCCTTTAACTACCCGACCTTTATTGACATCCAAACAAGGCAAAATCCGCTTCGCTAACATATCCTAGACTCTTGATTGTAACAATGGCCATCAAACGATCGCACAATTCCCCCCCGGCTGCCGAGGAAAATCTGCTCACTCCCAATCCCACTATAGAAGAAACGGAAAAAGCAGCAGCGCAGATTCGTCCGCAATCCCTAGAGGATTATATCGGTCAACAGGACTTAAAGGCTAATCTAAAAGTCACCATCGCCGCAGCCAAAGCTAGACAACAAGCGATCGATCATTTGCTATTCTACGGACCGCCGGGATTGGGAAAAACCACCATGGCTTTAATTTTAGCGGCTGAGATGGGAGTAAATTGCCGAATTACTGCTGCCCCCGCTTTAGAGCGTCCCCGGGATATTACCGGCATCCTGATCAATCTTCAACCCCGGGATATTCTTTTTATCGACGAAATTCATCGACTGAATCGGGTGACGGAGGAGTTATTATACCCAGCGATGGAGGATTATCGCCTGGATGTGACGATTGGCAAGGGTCAAGCGGCGAAAATTCGCAGTATTTCTTTACCTCCCTTTACTTTAATCGGTGCTACTACCAAAGTTGGCTCTTTAACTGCGCCTTTACGCGATCGTTTTGGCATGATTCAACGTCTGCGTTTCTATACAGTTGAGGAATTGACGGCAATTATTCTCAGAAGTGCTACTATTTTTAATATTCCCATTACTGAAGCGGGTGCGCTCGAAATTGCCCGTCGCAGTCGGGGAACTCCACGCATTGCCAATCGTTTATTAAAACGAGTGCGCGACTATGTGCAGGTGAAGGGAGAAACTATTATTAGCCCCCAGTTAGCCGATGAGGGATTAAATCAATTAAATGTCGATTCTATGGGTTTAGATTGGACCGATCGATTAGTATTAAAGACGATGATCCAACAGTTTCAAGGTAAACCCGTGGGATTGGAAGCGGTAGCGGCAGCCACGGGAGAAGATGCCAAGACGATCGAGGAGGTGTACGAGCCTTATTTATTACAAATAGGTTATCTTAATCGTACTCCCCGGGGTCGCGTGGTGACGGCAGCCGCCTACGAACATTTAGGTTTACTGGCGAAATTGCCGAAAAATAAGGATCGGAGTTTACCTTTGTTTGAGTTCTAGTTTTCTAGATAGGGCTGGCTGAATAAATCTAAAAACCTTGTTGGATTAAGACTTTTTCCGGGGGAAAATTCACACCCTACATCCAACACCCCACGCCCCACGCCCTGCTCCTGGTAACAACTTTTTGCCGCAAACCCTAATTACCTGGGTTTCAGCTTATCTGTGTCTTTAAATACTTGGTCGACCGCGTCAAATCACACAAGTCTTTAGATAAAGGTCGTATCATCATGATCGTAGTAAGTTACATTGTTGACATTGCTTGCCGCTTCTCATCTACACTGCATTGAGATTGGTCAAAGCTAATTGCACAATAGTGATCTTTTATAGTCAATATTTTTTAAGTCTGTTAGCGCCCTATGTCTGTCCTAAATAAAGAAAATCTTAAACTGGAAACTCTTACCCTGTTTCAAAAATACCAAAAAACGGGAGATAATAAGTTACGGGATCAAATTATGGAGTTAAACCTAGGATTAGTCAGAAGGGAAGCTCATCATTGGGTTAATCAATGTCATGAAAATTACGAAGATTTAGTGCAGGTTGGCTGTATGGGACTAATTCGGGCGATCAAGCGTTTTGACAGCAGCAAAGGTCATGCTTTTAGCTCCTTCGCTATTCCCTATATTCGCGGCGAAATTCAACACCATCTGCGCGATAAAGGTTATACAGTTCGTATTCCTCGTCGTTGGTTAGATTTAGGCAGACAAGCGACAAATGTGCGTCGGGATTTCCAGTCCCTCTACAATCGTCAACCCAATGATACGGAAATCTCCCTCGCTTTAAATATTTCGAGCGAAGAATGGCAAGAGGTAAAACTGGCTTTCCAAAACCGTGAACCCCTCAGTCTCGATGTGACGGTTAATAACGATGAAGATAATCATACTTGTTTAAAAGACCTCGTTCCCGATCCCCGTTATCGCAGCTTTCAACTTTGTCAAGAGGATCGCATTCGTTTACAACAGGCACTGGCTCAATTAGAAGACAAAACCCGTCATATTCTCGAATTTGTCTTCCTTAAGGATCTTACTCAACGGGAAACCGCCGAACAATTAGGCATTAGTGTTGTTACCGTCTCCCGTCGGGTGAAAAAGGGTTTAGAAATGCTCAAGGAAACTATGGTCCAGGAAGCATTTTAGCAAAATTATCGGTTCTCATCGAAAATTTGGGTCTGAAACCCCGTCGTTCTACGACGGCTTTACTGTTAAATATTAGCACATTTACGAAATATATGCTAAAATGTGAGGTATGGAAAAAGCCTACTCGTTCCGATTTTACCCCACACCCGA
>NZ_JADBTF010000300.1:0-3770 GCF_020246295.1 Microcystis sp. M090S1
AAAGCTTTTGTACCAGTGATGGTTAGAGATTTAGGGATTACGGAGTGTCGCTTGTTTCCTGCGTTCCCAAAGTCAACGACTCAATTTAATGCTAACATAAAGTCGCCCTAAAGGGCGAGGTTTTCAACCCAAATTTTCGATGATTTAAGTGCGCTTGGTATCTTCTCTCCCGCCCCGATAGCCGTTTCAAGATCTCCCGACACCTACGCCTGGTGGATCTAGTGCCTTGAGACGCTTTCTTTTGCAGAGAAGCTCGAACGCGACTGTATTTATCCCTCGTTTCCTTGATGCCCTCCCCCGACCACGATTTATCGGTTGATGTTACCGCGATGTCACGACGGCCGAAATCGACCCCGATAATGTTATCCGCGTTGATAGGTTTCGGCGGTTCCGATTTTAGTTGGATGTGGACATACCAACCGCCGTCACGATGTAAACAGACTTGAGCGGAGGTCGGATTTTGCCAGGTAAGTTTCCCCCGATGGTAATTGCTCGCTCTCAGGGGAATGGTTAACCGTTTCCCCGTGGTGCTAACAGTAATCGCCCAATCTTTCTCGACGAAACGGAAGGTTCGAGCGTCACAGTCGAAACTTGTTGGAGCAAAGTTCTTGACCTTCTTCCCTTGAAGTTTTGCTGTCAAACGGTTAGCCGCTACCCGACCGCAAGCTCTGACAACGTGGTTAGCCGTCAATCCGAACCGATCCTTAACGTCCTGATAACAGACAGCCTGAATCGAGTTCCGGTTAGTCAGCCGGGGATTGACGTTCTCGTTAATCCAGCTACAAGCCGACGCAAAAGCCGTACAGGTATCGGACAGCGCTTGTTGTTGTTCGCTACATACTTGAAGCTTGATCACTAGCGTCAGGACTTGTTCCACGGCCTCAAAAAACTCACCAACAGGAAGCATAACATATTTAGAGTCGATGCGCTACGCGCGTTTTATACTGGTCGGCATTCCTCCGCCGCCAACCCGTAGGGTGTAACGGGGGCATCCTGCCGACATCTAAGGTGAATTAAGTGATGTAAGTGAGAGCGGAGCGAGTAAAATAACAAGATACCATCTTATCCTAGCCAATCTCTGACTGACTAAGATTAGATTTGAGAGAGAAAATACCAAGAACCCCTTGGTTTAAGCCTAAAAAATTCACTGCCAGAATTCTCGAAAAATCTACCGCTTCCTCTCCCCTTGCCTTTTTGTTGTCTAAATGATACTACAGACCCTATGATTTCCGAACGTACTTTACCAACCTTTAATCCTGCTTCCATCATTATTACCAAAGCTGAAGGTCTTCGCCTATACGAGGATATGGTTTTGGGGCGGATGTTTGAAGATAAATGTGCCGAAATGTATTATCGAGGCAAAATGTTCGGTTTTGTCCACCTCTACAACGGTCAAGAAGCGATATCTAGCGGTATTATTAAAGCCTTGCGTCAGGGAGAAGATTACGTTTCTAGCACCTATCGCGATCACGTCCACGCCCTCAGTGCCGGAGTTCCCGCTCAAGAGGTAATGGCGGAGTTATTCGGCAAAGCTACCGGCTGTAGTAAAGGACGGGGCGGCTCCATGCACATGTTTTCCGCCGAACATAAGCTTTTGGGGGGTTACGCTTTTGTGGCCGAGGGGATTCCCGTCGCAACCGGGGCGGCTTTTCAAAGTAAGTACCGTCGCGAAGCCATGGGTGATGCCAGTGCCGATCAGGTAACGGTCTGTTTCTTCGGGGATGGGGCGAGTAATAATGGCCAGTTTTTTGAGTGTCTGAATATGGCCGCCCTCTGGAAGTTGCCGATTATCTATGTGGTGGAAAATAATAAGTGGGCGATCGGTATGGCCCACGATCGAGCCACTTCTCAACCGGAAATCTATAAAAAAGCCAGTGTTTTTAGTATGGTCGGTGTGGAAGTGGACGGTATGGATGTGGTCGCCGTTCATGCCGCCGCCAGAGAAGCCGTGGCTCGGGCCCGCGCCGGTGAGGGACCGACTTTGATTGAGGCCTTAACCTATCGTTTCCGGGGTCACTCTCTGGCAGATCCGGACGAGTTACGCAGTGCTGACGAGAAACAATTCTGGGGCGAAAGAGATCCGATCACTCGCTTTGCCGCCTACCTCTACGAGCGAGATCTGGCCACGAGAGAGGAATTAAAAGAAATCGAGCAGAAAATTCAAGCTGAAATCGAGGAAGCGGTTAAATTTGCCGAATCTAGCCCCGAACCCGATCCTAGTGAACTAACTCGCTTTATTTTCGCCGAAGACGAGTAATTTCAGTGATCAGTGATCAGCTGCTGAAGGCAAGGGGCAACAGGCAAGAGGCTCCCAAAAAGAATTTGGCAATTCTCCTCCCTAAAAAGAAGGTTAGAAACTAAGTACATCCAAGCTTTTAGCTTAACCAATTAGGTTTTAGATGCGGTCGAGTTTATTCTTGACTAATCACTGTTTACTGGTTACTGATCACTGATTACAGATGCTTGTTGTTGAAAAAATCCGTAAAAAATAGTTGCGCTCTTGTATAATCCGCTAAAATCCAGAGAAATAGCTTTTGCCATGGCGACTACAGAAGCATTGAACCCCAGTCAGTTCTCACTCTTAACCAACCTCACCGCTGATCGTTCAAGTTCACCCAACCCACAACAAGAAATGGACAAAGTTATCATTCTCGTTAATGCCGAAGCTCAAGCCAGTGGTCAGATGTCTCGGCTATCGCCCGTTACCGAAAAGATGGTGATTGCCTTAAAAAATGCGGTTCCTAAATCCTTGGCGGTGGAGGTGACGGGGACGGCTTCTTTGTGGTCAAAAATGGAGTCGGGTAAAACCAGCCAGAATAATTTAATCTGGTGTCCCTTAACAATTCAATTACCCAATTGGGTGAATTTTCCAGGTAAAAAAGTTTATCAAGCTTGTCGGGATATCGAGGAAAGACGCACTTGGGTTTCCCATACCCTGCACTATAAAACCAGTCAGGGAGATTCTTCTTTTGGGGATCTTTGGTTGCCGATCACGGTGACATCTAAGGGTTTAGAATACGGTGAGGTAATCGGAGAAGGCATGATCCCCAACGCCTACAGTCAACCGATTAGTCTGGAAAGAGAGAGTCTTAAGTCTTTACATCGGCTGGCAGCGCAATTACTGGATAATTTACAGGCTCCTGCTTCTGTTTATTTGCTGCAGTTTCGTCTGGCTCATCGAGAAGTGGTTTTTGATCGTCTCTGGCCTTTTCCTGCTGCACCTGCGATCGCTTCCCTGCGCGGTCAACAGACGGATCTCTATGCAGCCTACTGGAATTGTTTACGTCGGCAAGCAATGCTCGATCATTCCTTGGCAATTTAATCCAGTAGCGGAGAAAAACTGTCTAGCTTTGCCCACAACAGCGATCGATCCCTAAACTATCTAAAATTAAATCACTGACGGCGTTAGCGATCGGCTGGTGTGGGGAGCGGGGAGCAGGGGACAAGGGGAGAAGGATATTGTTTGAAGGTGGAATAAGATGCGATCGCCAATGGAGAAGCAAGGTTTTTGAGCCACTAGCTTTCAAAATCTTGCACCTGTTCCGCTAAAAAAGCTCCAAAACCCTTACTTCGTCTATATTGCACGTTTATTCAGCCAAGCCTAATTATTGGTGCTGCCCAAGAAATCGCCTCAGCAATTCTCATTTTGAAAACAAAAGAAGATAAAGTTCTCTATGTGAACAAGAGAACTTCTGTCTAATTATCATTTTTTTTCAAGATAATCATCATAATTAGCTTCAAGAGACAGTTTTAAAATATCTGCCCATAAA
>NZ_JADBTF010000301.1:0-5056 GCF_020246295.1 Microcystis sp. M090S1
AGACAAAAAACAAATCGAGAAAAGCCTCAACTCCAATCCCCGCTTGGGATTTACTTCGAGAAGCCCAAAATCGCTGAAACCCAGATATATCAAGGAAAATCATAAATCGAGGTTAACCATTTGTCCCGTAATGGTTTGAGCCTTTTTTGCTGACCGAAAACGCCTAAGTCCCATTCAGTACAGCTTAGTCACTAGACCTCTTGTAAAAAAATCAAAAATTGTTGTTAGGTTTAGGAGTCAGTAGCCAGTAGTCAGGAGAATTAAGGATGAATAATAATTAACTAAATGGTCTATTTACAGATTTTATACAATTTAATCCTTAATTTTGCCGTTTATAACTGATAACTGATCACTGATAACTGAAATGACGGGCTTAAACCGCCGTTTTCCGTGACTCAAGGATGGGGTGGATAATTGTCCAGGCCAGGACGATAATTAAAGCCAAGATACCAAAACGAGCCATAGAACTGACTAACTGGTGCAAGGGGAACAAACGGCCTAAAAAGAAGGATAATGTCACCATAATCGTCGCCCACACCGTTGCTCCACCGAGATTACAGAGGAAAAAGCGACCGTAGGGCATTCGGGCAATTCCCGCCATTGGACCTGCAAAGATTCTTAACAGGGCCACGAAGCGACCGAAAAAGACCGCCCGGGGTGCATTTTTACTAAATTGTTCCTTGGCTAATTCTAGTTTTTGAGGTGGAATCCGAAAGAATTTGCCAACTTTTAACAAAAACGGCCAACCCCCGGCGCGACCGAGCCAATAGCCAAAATTATCGCCTAAAACTGCTCCTGTAATTGCGCTGACTAAAACTAACCAATAGTTCAAATCACCGCTACCGGCAAGGAAGCCGCCCACAATGGTGATGGTTTCTCCCGGGATGGGAATCCCCATATTTTCGAGGGTGATGCCGACAAATACTGCCCAGTATCCGTATTGGTGGGCGATTTCTTCAATATTTTCTAGGGATAATAGCTCTAGGGACATGGAGCACTTTCTTAACAAAGGTTTACGAATATTCTAAGATATTTTTACAGTATTTAACCGTGGCTGAACATGACTTTTCCCAGTATTGATTTATTAGCAATTCGTCAGGGTCAGATAAAAGATTTAGCGGGCATGAACTTGTCAGGGGCTGATTTAGCGGGGGCCGACCTAGCAGGGGCGAATTTACGGGCAAATTTACGCGGTGCTGACCTGACAGGGGCAAATTTAAGGGGAGCAGATTTTCGTAATGCCGATTTACGCGGGGCAATTCTCCTCGATGCGATCGTGACTGGGGCAAGTTTGGCCGGCGCTTTTTTAGCTGGGGCGGTTTTTAATCATCTAGATTTGTCCGGGGCGGATTTTCGCGGTGTCGATGGCCGGGGAGTGAGTTTTGTCGGGGCGATTTTAACCCAAGCGGATTTTACTAGCGCTAATCTTTCTGGGGCAGATCTGTCGGCAACTGATTTAGAGGAAGCAATTTTTTTCGGGGCGGTTTTACGGGGAACAAATTTTACTAATGCCAATCTTCTTTGTGCTAGTTTAGCCTCGGCAGTAACCACGGGGGCAATTTTCGATCGAGCTTGTTTAGAAGGGACAGGATTAACCTAAATGGCTGATAGATAAGACCTCTTGTAAAAATCAAAAATTGTTGTTAGGGTTAGGAGTCAGTAGCCAGTAGTCAGTAGTCAGGAGAATTAAGAATGAATAATAATCAGTTAAATGGTCTATTTATAGACTTTATGCCATTTAATCCTTATTTTTGCCGTTTTTGAACTCTGAAAAATTAATTATGCAAGAGGTTTATAAAAGAAGATGAGTTTCTAATTAGTTGCTGTCACCTGATCTAGGCTTAAAAATCTGACCCATTCCCCTGTTTATCTGCCTCCATAGCTCCAGCTATCCTGAACCATTTAACACCTTTTCGGCCCTGGCTCTTCTTCTTGGCCAAATTTATCAAGTTTTTGCCATTCTCGACCAGAAAATTTAATTTAATTTTCCGGGTAATCAGTCCAGTTATTGAAGAATTTTTACTAACCAATTAAGCAATCAACCTAGTTCCTTAAGGGAACCTAGGGAAAAAGATTATCCTCAAAAATGATAGGATTGATTGATACCTAGCTGCCGTTAATCGCCATCGATGAGACCTTTACGCCAACTTTACCGCTATTTAAGTTTATTTTGCCTCTGTCTTCTTCTGACCGTGGGCTGTCAGTCCACTAATTCCAATTTACCACAACGAGATAGCGATCGCCTGATGATCGGGACAACCCTAAAACCACGCTCGATCGATCCTGCCGATAGTTATGAGTTAGCAGGACTTTTTATTATTTATAATCTCGGTGAAACTCTCTACACCTACGCAGAAGGAACCACTAATTTAAAGCCTCTCCTGGCCACGGAATTACCCAAAATTAGCCCCGATGGTTTGACCTATACTATCCCAGTACGTCGAGGAGTTATTTTTCATGATGGCACGGTTTTTAACGCAGAGGCGATGAAGTTTTCCCTAGAAAGATTTATCAAAAATGGTGGTGAACCTTCCTTTCTTCTCCGGGATACAATTGATAAAATCACCGCTACCAAAGAAGACGAAATTACTATTAAACTAACCAGACCTTTTGCCGCCTTTCCCGCTCTTTTAGCTTATCCCGGAGCCTGTGCAGTTTCACCTAAATTTTATCAAATTGGCGAGGGTAAATTTAAACCTGAAGAATTTATCGGCACGGGACATTATCGATTAAAAGCAGTTACCAGCGATTCTTTTAGTTTAGAAGCCTTCGATCGCTATTGGGGAGAACCGGCCAAAAATAAGGGAGTTAATGTTCAAATTTATCTCTCGAATCCTGCCAATTTATTCAACGGTTTTCAGACGGGTGCGGTGGATATTGCCTATCAATCTTTACTCCCTCCTCAAGTGAGAAAATTACGCACAGAAGCGGCTCAGGGAAAATGGCAAGCACTCGAATCTTCTGGGGCAGCAATTAACTTTATGAGCCTCAATCTCAAAAGTGAACCCACCAATAATATTTTAGTGCGACAAGCCATTGCTTCTCTAGTCGATCGAGATTTACTTAATGAGCGCATTTTACAAGGTCAAGGCATCCCTCTTTTTAGTCTCATTCCTACTACTTTTTCCGAGTCACAACCGGTGTTTAAAGAGCGCTATGGCAACCATAATATAGAGCAAGCTAAACAATTACTAAAAGCCGCTGGTTATAGTCAAGAAAACCCAGCAATTGTAGAAGTTTGGCACTCCTCGGGATCGATTACTTCCAGCAGCGTGGCGGCAGTGATGAAAGCTCTAGCAAAACGGGATTTAGATAATAGGATTCAATTTGAACCCAATAGTATCCTAGGAGCGGCCTTTTTCCGTAATATTGGCCGGGGACTTTATACCACTGCTCTATCTAATTGGTATCCGGATTTTTTGGATGCAGATAACTATATTTATCCCTTTTTAGATTGTGCTAAAGGTTCCCCAGAAACTGGCTGCGAAGAAGGAGGATCGCAAAGTCAAGGCTCATTTTTTTATAGTCAAGAAATGAATCAATTAATCGCACAATCCCGTCGGGAAAGTAACCCAGCCAAAAGAAAGCAAATTTTTGGCAAAATTCAAGAAATTCTCGCCGATGAAGTTCCCTATATTCCCCTTTGGCAAACCAAGGAATACGCTTTTGCTCGCAATGGCATCACGGGAGTTATCATCAATCCCAGTCAGACTTTTCCCTTCTGGACAATTGCCAAAAAATCCTGATAATTAATTATTAGGAGTTAGGAGTCAGGAGTCAGTATTCAGTATTCAGGTGATAGGGTGGTCACTGCGTGCGCGTTGCGGAGGGTTTTGGGGTGATAGGGTGATGAGACAGCTTCCCCACTTCCCCACTTCCCCACTTCCCCACTTCCCCACTTCCCCACTTCCCCACTTCCCACTCCCGATTCCCTTCCTCATTCTCCATTTTCCTATGAAACTAACAGCAATGTCCTTTAATATTCGCTACGATAAACCCGATCCCGATGAGGGTAATTGGCGAGTAAGAAGGGAAGCAGTAGCGGCTTTAATTGCTCGCTATTCTCCCGATATAATTGGTACTCAGGAAGCTCGCGCTAATCAACTATTGGATCTACACCGTTTATTGCCAAAATACCAAAGTTTAGGCAGCGATCGCAGGGGAACAGGATTAGATGAACATTGTGCGATTTTATATCAACCAAGTCGGTTAAAATGTTTGGAAATATACGAATTTTGGCTATCAGAAACTCCCGATATTATTGGCAGTATCACTGAAGCTTGGGGTAATCCTTATCCCCGCATGGTAACGGGGGCTAAATTTGGCACTCTTGAGGGGCAAACTTTGCAGTTTTATAATACCCATCTCGATTACTATAGCGACCAAGCTAAGGACTTAGGGGCTAAGTGCATACAAGAGCATTTTTGTCAACTAGATTTAACAGAAGATTACCTATTTTTAACGGGGGATTTTAATGTTAATTCTCAGCAATTACCCCGTCAGATTTTAACTCAACCTCTCCAGTCAGAAATTAGATTAAAGGATGCTTTAGCCGATTTGGAATTAGCCGAACAAATGAGCTTTAATAATTACACCGATACCCCTTATTTAGCCATCGATACAATTTATTATGATAACCGTTTACAGTTAGATTGGGCAAAAGTCGATCCTTCCCGTTGGTTGAATCTTATTCCTTCCGATCATTATCCCGTAATTGCTGCTTTTACCTTGCCCTAAAAATAGATGATTTTTGTATTTAGCAAATATATAGAGGCTGAAAGCTTCAGCAGGCTCTGGTGATTCGATGGTTAAATTTGTTAATTTTTTTGCCGTTTAAAAAAATTAACAATAAGCGCAAGCCTTGCCAGATATAGATCGCTCTCAATGGCGAAACCCATAATAATTAGGGCTTGCTGAATAATGGTAAAACCCTTTTAAAATAAGGCTTTTGGGTTCTTCGTTACTTGGTATGGTTCGGTAGGGGGGCATAAATTGACTAAATCCTTATCTGGCAAGAGACTTAATTGATTAGTTCGCTCTAGATCAAAAACAATTG
>NZ_JADBTF010000302.1:0-8177 GCF_020246295.1 Microcystis sp. M090S1
CAATTAAGAAAATGTTTAACGACGAATTTACAGAATTATTTAGCTGAGGAATTACCGATAATCTATCAGGATGCTTTCGATTATGTTCAACAAAAAACTGGTTTTTCTGGCGATTTTCCCTCAGAATGTCCTTACAGTTTAGAGCAACTATTAGATAAAAATTGGTTCAACTGTGAAGATTAGACATTAAAAATGATAAAATTATTGAAAAGCTCAACGTCAATAAATGATCGTTAGTGATCCTCTGGTATGTTGCGGTAAAGTCTATATTAAGGGAACTCCCATTATTCTCTCTACTCGCGCTTAGAAATTAATTGAATGGAGACGATTAGGTTGGGAGAATCTAGCAGTCTCTCAATCTTTCTCTACTCGCGCTTAGAAACTAATTGAATGGAAACACGCCCATAATTAAACCTCAAAAATTTTTTTATCGCTCTCTCTACCTACTAGAGAAATTCATTGAATGGAAACAATTTTAGCAGATTTTGTTTAGAATTTTCTACCCTTGTGGCTAAGTACAAAACAATCACTTGTAGCACTTTTTATAAACCGATCTTTTAGAATCTATTTTGTCCAGCATTTCTGGGCTATTAGTTATATCAACCAAATCAGAGATCCTTTCACTTTCTTTAAAACGTTGACTTAATTTACTCTCTGCTTCTGCTAATTGTTGCTTTGCTTGTTCACAGGTATAAGGATAGCCTAGTCTGTAAACACAACTAGAAAATACAAAAAGTAAAAATATAATACCTAAAACGGATTCAAATACTGTCTGGATAGAACTTTGTTTATTAGCTTTTTCTGCTTTTTCCTCAATTTTCTTTCGAGCTACATTAAGAACAGATGAAATAAATTTATTTCCTTGAGTAACTGGACAACCACAATGAGGACATTGCTTCGCTTTGTCAGAAATAGGATTTTTACAGTCTTCACAAAAAATAATTGTCATGATGATTCGATTGATAAAATTTAAACAATAATAATTTGATAATCAAGCAAAATTAGAGATGATTGAAGTAGATTCAACAATTTTTACATTTTACATCCTCTCCTCTATTAATATTTGATCAATATGTAAAAATTAGTATAGTTTGGATATTAGCCTCTTCAGGGCTATTGATGATCTCTTGGAATCAGATGATAAAAAATAATCATTTTTAACTCCATAACCAGTGTTAAGATAAGCCCAACCAATAATCGTAATAACTTTTTTGGGAAACTCTAAAAGTAAATGACAATCTTTTAAAGTAAGACTGCTGACTTCTTTTACAATAAACTTATCATTGTGAGCTATCTTTTTGTCTCTCCAACTTTTTAAGCTACAAATGATCTTTTGATTGTTATTATGATTTGCCCTTATATAGTTAAATAAATCAGCTATAAAATCTTTATCGTTATCTATACACATTAGCAAATCATATATTTTATTGCTTTCTAAATATTCATAAAGTTGGTTATATTGCTGAATTTTAGGAGGATTTTCTTTGATCATATCAAGTTTTTGAAGCAAAGCATCTAAACAGCGAGTCTCAAAAGATTTTTTGCGTTGGTCATATATTCTAGAAATTGATAAAATAAGTTCATTAATTGTGTAGCTTTGGATTGTTCCAAAGAATATACCAAAGTTCCCCCGAGAGGTATCATTAACATCTTGGACTCTCTCGTTAATAGCTTGAATTAGATAATTAGCCCTTTCTGCTTGAAATAAGTCTTTGACTAATCCATTCTCAATAATATCTTTAATGTCATTTAATGGCTCTTCGTTACTTGCTATGGTTCGATAGGGGGGCATAAATTGACTAAATCCTTCTCTGGCAAGAGACTTAATTGATGAGTTCGCTCTAGATCAAAAACAATTGACAAAAATCGCCAAATGCCTTTCTAAATAAGGGTTACATCTCTTATAACCCCAGTCCATTGCATAACACAAACCGAAGAACCCATTTAATAACACTATAGCGGTAAGCGCTTGAGTGAGATACAGACCAAGCTTTGCCTAGCATGGTTTATAGCTCGTGACACTGTACCTCATACGACTGCACACCGCTATAAATTCATAGAGCTTTATACACTTTATTTTTTAAAAAGTGGTTAAGTGCGAATATTAGGGATTAGAAGACACTTCTCTCTGTAGTTATGGTTCTTAGACTCTTCCCCCGTTTATTAATTTTTGGATATCTTTGCCATAGAGCAAACCTGATTAGCAGTTAAAACCATCTTAATACTAAAAACAATCCTACTAGGATGGACACCTATTGTTACAAAACTTTACGAAATTATCCCCTAGCGACGATGAGAGATTGCAACAGGGTGATCGCCACTCACACCATCCCCTGTTCAATAATCTAGTTAACGCAACTCACAATCACATCCCCATAACAAGGTTTCGGATTACACCAGCAGGTCAAGACCACCAGTTTCCCCTCGTCCACATCAATCGCGATCGACTTCAACGCTCTCTCTACCTGCGCTTAGAAATTAATTGAATGGAAACTAGGCAAACTGTCTCTTTAGTGATTAATTCAATTTTCTCTCTACTCGCGCTTATAAATTAATTGAATGGGAACATCCTTTCCCTAGCTGAGAGACTATCGGTCTTAGAGTCGTTTCTAGTCGCAGATATGGACAAGCTGGTGATCCTAAATCAGATGGGAAAGATGCTCTTTAATCCCCCTAGTTATTTTATTTCTTCTGTGGGAGGTGCGCCCTTGCAAGTTCTTAAGTGCTGTATTATTGATCAAGGAAAGCCGTTCTAAAATGGCGGGTTTTTTAACCGAAATTTGCGATAATAAGATGCGATTAAATTATCAACTTGGCATCAATGCAGATTTTTAGCTCTTTTGTCTCATCTACGGCCACTTTTGCCGAATTATCCCTACAAGCAGCCAAGGCCCCTGTTGATACCCTCACCGGTTGGTCATTAGAGGATCGCGATCCGCAAGTGATCGAAAAATTTGTCCCCCTTCTGGATTGGTTTTATCACCATTATTTTCGCGTCAAAACCGATGGTTGGGAAAATATTCCCCCCTCAGGACAGGTATTATTCATCGGCTCCCACAACGGCGGTTTAGCGGCCCCCGATATGTTTATGATGATGTATGATTGGTTTCAACGCTTTGGCAGCGAGCGCTTAGTCTATGGTTTGATGGATTCGCGAGTCTGGCGATTTTTTCCACCCCAAGCTAGTCTAGCAGCCCAAATGGGGGCCGTTCATGCCCATCCCAAAATGGCGATCGCTGCTTTAAATAGTGGCGCTAGTGTCTTAATTTATCCAGGAGGTGCTACCGATGTTTTCCGTCCCCACAGTTTAAGAAATAAAATTCATTTTGCCGGTAATCAAGCTTTTGTTAAACTAGCTTTACAGTACGAAGTGCCGATTATTCCCGCCATTTCCCACGGCGCTCACTCGACTCTGTTTGTCCTCGAAGATATTTATCCTCAATTAAAAGAATTGCATAAAAAGGGTATGCCTTGGCCTTTCGGTATTGACCCCGGGACCTGTCCCATCTATTTCGGTTTACCCTGGGGACTAGCTATCGGTCCCTTGCCGAATATTCCCTTACCCGTATCGATACAGACGCGGGTTTGTCCCCCAATTATTTTTGAACGTTACGGCAAAAAAGCGGCCCGGGACCGCCGTTATGTACGCGAATGTTATGAGAAAGTCTGTTATTTGATGCAGCAGCAACTCGATCAATTAGTGGCAGCCAATTCTCCCTGATACTATAGAGGAAAGTGGGGACAGAGCGATCGCGATTGAGGATTTCTGCGGTCAGATTAACCCGCTTGTGAGATAATGAAGTGTTTTGAGCAAAGTTATCAGTACAGAGTTTTCTCTTGAGATTTGACGATTATTTGGGGAATGCAGAAAATTATGAAACTATTACCCGCAGAATGCCAGCATTTACAAGACAAAGTAGCCATAGTAACCGGGGCATCGCGAGGGATCGGTAAAGCGATCGCCTTGGAATTAGCCAGCCAGGGTGCTACTGTAGTGGTGAACTATGCTAAATCTAGCAGTGCTGCCGATGCCGTTGTCGAAGAAATTACCGCGGCCGGGGGAAAGGCAATAGCTCTACAAGCAGATGTGGCTAAAAGCGAAGAAGTGGATAATTTAGTGGACAGTACCAAAGAAAAATTCGGTCATATTGATGTCTTAGTTAATAATGCCGGTATTACCCGGGATACCCTGATGTTAAGAATGAAATTAGAAGACTGGCAAGCAGTCATCGATCTCAATTTAACCGGAGTTTTTCTCTGCACTCGCGCCGTCAGTAAATTGATGTTAAAACAGAAAAGCGGCCGCATAATTAACATCACTTCTGTATCCGGTTTGATGGGTAATCCGGGTCAATCTAATTACAGCGCCGCTAAAGCTGGTGTTATCGGTTTAACGAAAACTTTAGCCAAAGAATTTGCCAGTCGAGGCATCACTGTTAATGCCGTGGCCCCCGGCTTTATTGAAACCGATATGACTCATGACCTCAAAGCAGATGAAATTCTCAAATATATCCCCCTCTCCCGTTACGGAAAACCGGAAGAAGTCGCCGGAATGGTGCGTTTTTTAGCCGCCGATCCCGCCGCTATTTATATCACTGGTCAAGTCTTTAACGTCGATGGTGGTATGGTTATGGCTTAATTCAGTTATCAGTTATCAGTTATCAGTTATCAGTTATCAGTGATTAGTTATCAGATTAAAGTTTTAAGTTTTAAGTTTTAAGCTTTAAATGATATTATTCACCGCTCACTCTTCACTCTTCACTCTTCACTCTTCACTAATTACTGTTTACTGTTTACTGCTTACTGTTTACTGTTTACTGTTTACTGATTACTAATTACTGTTTACTGATTACTGTTTACTGATTACTGAAAATGACTTACTGTTTAGGAATTATCAATCGTTTTGGCATTGTTATGGGGGCGGATTCTCGTACGAATGCGGGAGTCGATTATATCTCGGCCTATCGGAAATTATTTGATTTTTCTCAGTCGGGAGAAAGAGTAATTATGGTCTGCACATCGGGCAATTTATCGATTAGCCAAGGAGTGATTCACGAACTAAAAAGAGATCTGCACAATCAAGAGGATAAAAATCTCCATTCTCTGACTCATCTCTACGATATCGCCCACTATATCGGTGATAAAAGTCGTCAAGTACAAGCTAGGGAAAGAACTTGGCTAGAACAAGATAATATTGATTTTCAATGTAACTTTATTCTTGGGGGACAAATTAAAGGAGAAGAACCGCAATTATTCTTGATTTATCCCCAGGGAAATCATATTCAAGCCACCAAAGAAACGCCCTTTTTACAGATAGGTGAAACTAAATACGGTAAACCGATTCTTGATCGCACTATTACCTATGATACACCCCTAGAGGAAATGGCTAAATGTGCCTTACTTTCCATCGATTCGACCATGAAATCGAATATTTCTGTCGGACCGCCTATCTATTTGAGTATGTATGAAGCGAATAGCCTAAGCCTACGTCATAAGTTACAATTGCGTTTGGGAGATCCCTACCTAGCCAAAATGCGGAAACTCTGGGAAGATTACGTCCGGCAAGCTTTCGAGGCTATGCCCAATGTGGAATGGCATTATACCGATGAAGATCCCAAAGAAGATATCATAATAGATTAAGTAACTCTTTGTGAATTAACTTTACAACTCGATGATCATTGTTACCTTGATGTTGGCAGGTAGTCTAGCTTGGTTTTTTAGCACCCTTGCTGGTGGGGGCAGCCCCCTGATTCTACTCCCCGTTTTAGGTTGGTTTCTCGATGCTGCCGTCATTCCTCCGGTTTTGACCACGGGGATGCTAATCGGTAACGTCCAACGCATGGGAATGTATTGGCGCGCCATTGACTGGCCCTCGACAGTGTGGTATCTACCCGGGGCAATTATGGGATCTACCCTCGGCGCTTTTGTCTTTGCCCATTTACAATTCAAATGGTTGCCGCTAGTTTTGGGAATTTTTCTGGTTTTCTCCTCGCTTAAACAATTATTTCCCCAAGAAGAAAATCCTTTTTTTGAGATTAAAACTTGGTATTTTATGCCCTCGGGATTTATCTACGCTTTCCTGTCGGGATTAGTCGGTAGTACCGGCCCGATGATGAACCTGTTTTATATCAACTATGGGCTAGTTAAAGAACCAATGGTGGCAACGAAATCCGTTCACATGGTAGTAGTTCATGTCGCCAAATTAATCGCCTACGCAGCCTTTGGAGTTTTACATCTGCCCTTTCTCGGTTACGGTTTATTATTAGGATTAGCAGCCTGGCCGGGTAATTGGTTAGGACAAAAAGTTTTAGAAAGAATGAGTCCGCAGCAATTTAAACAAGCAGTGATGTTATTCGTTTCGATGAGTGGCCTATTGATGATCTGGCGAGAACGCGGCATCGTCTTTTAAAATTTTGCTAACAAGGGGACAAATTTTGCTATTATACTAAATAAAGGTGAATTGTATTAACCCCGTGTAATACAGCGATAACCGTTAAATTTGCTCCTTGATTAACCCCCTAGTTGAAAATGACAGAAACCGCCAATTTTACCCTCGAACAAGGTTTAGAACGCTACCAACAGGGAGAAAGCGCCGCCAGTTTATTGCCGGAATTTAAACAATTAAGCGATCGCAATCCTAAAAATGCCGCCGTTTGGTCCTGTTTAGCTTGGTTATATATGCTCACCGATAAACCGGAATTAGCCCTAAAAGCCGCCCAAAAAGCCGTAAAACTCGATAAAGTTTCCCCCCAAAACCGGATCAATTTGGTTTTGGCTATGTTAGAAACCAAAACCGCCGGAGTCAGAGAACATATCGAACTGGTACAACAATTAATTAGTTTAAACAAAGAAGTTCGCCAAGAAGTGGATGACAATATCGCCGATGGTTTAGCTAGAAAACCCGATTGGAAAAGTTTAGAACGCGTCAAAGCTTGGTTAAATGAATAAAAATATGGAATTATCAAAACAGTTATTACTCGGCTTAAAAGCCAATGATTTTCGGCATCCCATCGACCTAGAGGCAACTAATTCCCTCAAACAATTGCCTGGGTTAGATATAGCCGTGAGAAGTTTATTAGGTTCCGTCGCTGAGGAATTCTTTTACTTAAATAATATTGCTGCTAGTGTTTTGGTGGGAGAAAAACAATTACCCGACCTGCATAATCTACTCCTAGAAGCTTGCCGAATTCTCGACTTAGAACCACCTCAATTATACATTCAACAAAACCCCGTTCCTAACGCCTATACCTTCGCCATGCGCGGCAAAAAACCGTTTATGGTCATGCACACTTCCCTAATCGAAATGCTGACTCCCGCAGAAATTCAAGCGGTAATGGCCCACGAATTAGGACATCTCAAATGTGAACACGGCGTTTATCTGACTTTAGCCAATATTATGGTCCTAGCGGCGGGATTACTGCCCAATTGGGGGACAATGTTAGCACGATCCCTACAGGAGAGAATGTTAGCATGGGTGCGCTGCGCCGAGTTTAGTTGCGATCGAGCGGCTTTATTGGCAGTTCAAGACCCAAAAATCGTCATGTCGGTGTTAATGAAGTTAGCCGGAGGTTCCCCCAGTCTCGCACCTTTATTAAATTTAGAGGCTTTTATCGATCAGGCCAAGTCCTACGATGCCGTCAGCGCCTCGGAAATGGGCGAAATGTTAAAGGGTTTGCAAACCCAACAGTTAACCCATCCCCTCCCCGTCCTGCGCGCGCGAGAAATCGATCGTTGGGCCAGTTCCCCCGATTATCAAAATTTGTTAAAGGGGCCAAAAATGGGTTATAATGATAGAACTAATGCCAAGGGCGAATGGCGAAATTGGTAGACGCACCACACTCAAAATGTGGCGAGGCAGCCCCTCATGTCGGTTCGAGTCCGACTCCGCCCATTAAATTTCAGTAATTTCTAGCTATTATGGTGTTGATGCTTCCATCCGACTAAACATTAATCTCATGCCGAGGAGTAGATTTTACGCCTACTGGAAGCATCCTTACTACCTACCCCACTGGACAGACGAGATAGATAATTTCAGATTGGAATTGAGCTTGCGGTTTCGCGGCGTTGCATAATAGAGATATGAATGGAGGAAATCAAAATGCAATGCCCTGAATGTAAATCTACCCATATCCGTAAAAATGGCATCAATAAACAAGGTAAACAAAATCATATTTGTG
>NZ_JADBTF010000303.1:0-6487 GCF_020246295.1 Microcystis sp. M090S1
GTATCTTGGCGAAATCTGGTATATCTGTTATATTTGGTCATAGAGAGAGGATAAATTCTTTAACATCTTTTATTTTCTCTCTATTTTGCTTGATTCTTCCTCTTTTTTCTTTTTAGGTTTCTCATTTAGTCTAAACTACAGGTTGCTTCTCTGACGGGATTTCCCTTCATCCTTGATGCTCTATCTGCACTGAATACAATTTAATTTGGTATTGCAAAGCATAACAGAGATTGTCTCAAGCAGGTCGCATCGCTAATATTTGCGGGGATTTTTCAGTAATCGGTAAACATTAACCGGTAATCAGTGAACGGCAAACTCAAATGCGATAACTGAGTCAAGATGGCTAAAAACCCCCATCGCCCCACCATGCGTTTCAGACAAATTTTTATGCTTTTATTACATGGCTGACAGTATTTGGTAACAATCTATACTATCTTTCCCGTTGAAGACTGTAAATTTAAGTTAATTGCTTCGGTAATAACCCTGAAATAAAGTGATCTTTCTAGCTCAGATGACTAAAAACCGCCCCTATCTATCGACTCCTCAAAACTGTTATGCTTCCGGGAAAAATCTCTTAAACAAAAACTATTGCTAAATCTGTCTAGATGGAGAAGCAAAAGCGATCGAGAGATAAAAATAATTAAAGCCTCCTTACTGAATCAACAGTTACTTTCAAGAAATCTTCTCGGTTATAACCGCACAGTCAGTTGGGGGAAGTAATGAGAATTTTTCACCGTTTCATCACCTTTGTTTAGTTTCTAATCACGATTTTTTAGTCCATGAGTAAACTTTCCAGACGTAGATTTATCTTCACTGCCGGGGCAACTGCCGTAGGAACAGCAATTCTCCACGGTTGCACTGCTCCCAATAATACCGCAACCAGTCCCTCCCCGGCCGGCAGTCCTGCCGCTTCCCCCGTTGCCAGTGGAGAAACTCCCGAAGTCACCACCGCTAAACTAGGTTTTATTGCCCTCACCGACGCTGCCCCCTTAATTATCGCCAAAGAAAAAGGTTTATTCGCTAAACACGGGATGCCCGATGTGCAGGTTATGAAACAAGCTTCTTGGGCTGCAACCCGGGATAACCTCGAATTAGGTTCGGCGGGTAACGGTATCGATGGGGCGCATATTTTATCCCCCATGCCCTACCTAATGACCTTGGGCAAAATCACCAAACAGCCCGTACCAATGTATATTCTGGCGCGTTTGAATACCAACGGTCAAGCAGTTTCCATTTCTAATGAATATATAGACCTGAAAGTTGGCCTCGATAGCGGTGTACTGAAAGAATCCTTTGCTAAAGCTAAATCTGCGGGCAAAGAAGTTAAAGCCGCCGTCACTTTCCCCGGTGGTACTCACGATCTCTGGATGCGCTATTGGTTAGCCGCCGGCGGCATCGATCCGAATAAAGATCTATCCCTAATTGTTGTTCCTCCGGCACAAATGGTGGCTAACATGAAAGTCGGCACTATGCAAGCTTTCTGTGTGGGGGAACCTTGGAACGCCCAATTAGTTAACAAAAAACTCGGTTATTCGGCCCTGATTACTGGGGAACTGTGGAAGGATCACCCCGAAAAAGCCTTCGCTTTACGCGCCGATTGGGTGGATAAAAATCCCAAAGCGGCAAAAGCTTTAACTATGGCTGTTCTAGAAGCGCAACAATGGTGCAATGATCCCGCTAATGTTAAGGAAATGTGCGAGATTATTTCAGGACGGGAATGGCTGAAGATCGATCCTCAAGACATCCTCGGCCGCGCTCAGGGTAATATCGATTTCGGTGATGGTCGCAAAATCGAAAATAGCCCCGTAGCCATGAAATTCTGGGCTGATAACGCTTCCTATCCCTACAAGAGTCATGATACTTGGTTTGTGACTGAAGACATCCGTTGGGGCTATATTCCCGCCGATACGGACATCAAAGCTTTAGTTGATAAGGTTAACCGGGAAGATATCTGGAGAGAAGCCGCCACAGCCCTCAATGTTCCGGCTGATCAAATTCCCACCTCTACCTCTCGCGGTGTGGAAACTTTCTTTGATGGCGTGAAATTTGATCCCGAAAATCCCCAAGCTTACCTGAAATCTCTCAAGATTAAAAAGGTTTAAATCAGTGTTCAGTGATCAGTAACCAGTCAACAGTTAAAGATGATTTGCTGATAACTGGTAATTAATAACTGATAACTGATCACTGAACCACTGACCACTTCACCACTGATAACTGATAACTGATAACTGATAACTGATAACTGATAACTGATTATGGCTGTTTCTATTTCTCGTCGTTCTCAAGGTCCGAAATGGGTAAAAGACCTGCAAAAAAAATTACCCAAACTAGCAACTTCGGCGATTGCTTTATTAATTTTCCTTCTCATCTGGCAAATACTCTGTTTTAGTCCCGATGCCCCCCTTCCTAGTCCCACTAAAGTGGTTAGCGATACCTGGGAATTAATTATTAATCCCTTTTTCAATAATGGTGGCACGGATGTGGGGTTATTCTGGCAAATTTTCGCTAGTTTACAACGGGTGGCCGTCGGTTTTACCCTTGCCGCTATTGTCGGCATCGCCGTAGGAATTTTAATCGGTAGCAGCGCCCTAGTTTATGATGCGATCGATCCGATTTTCCAAATCCTGCGTACCGTTCCCCCCCTAGCTTGGCTACCCATCTCCCTAGCGGCTTTTCGCAATAACGAACCTAGTGCCATATTTGTAATTTTTATTACAGCAATTTGGCCAATTATTATTAACACGGCCGTGGGAGTACAGCAGGTTCCCCAAGACTATAAAAACGTCTCTAGAGTGCTGAAATTATCCAAAGTTGAATACTTTTTCAATATTCTTTTTCCCGCTACTGTTCCCTACGTTTTCACTGGATTAAGAATCGGTATCGGTTTATCTTGGTTGGCGATTGTAGCGGCAGAAATGCTGATCGGTGGCGTGGGAATTGGCTTCTTTATCTGGGATGCTTGGAATAGTTCCATGATCAGTGAAATTATCCTCGCCCTGATTTATGTGGGTATTGTTGGGTTCTTACTCGATCGCCTCATGGCCTACATCGCTAAATTAGTTGTACCGGAAGAAAATAAATAGGGTTTGCGGCAAAAAATTTTTCGGTGGGGGCAGGGTGTGGGGAGCTTTTTAAGTAAACAGTAAACAGTAAACTAAAAACTCACATCTGATAACTGATAACCGATAACTGATAACTGATAACTGATAACTGATAACTGAAAATGTCTGCATTTATTGAAGTCGATCACATTGATAAGGTTTTCCCTCTCCCCGATGGCCGTCAGTATATCGCCCTAAAAAATATCGATCTCAGCGTTACTAAAGGGGAATTTATCTCTTTAATCGGTCACTCCGGTTGCGGGAAATCCACCCTCTTAAATATGGTCGCCGGACTCGATCGCCCCACGGTGGGGGGGGTGATTTTAGAGGGAAGAGAAATTAAAGACCCCGGTCCCGATCGCATGGTGGTGTTCCAGAATTATTCGCTGCTGCCTTGGTTAACCGTCCGGGAAAATATCGCCCTAGGAGTTAACCGTGTGCTGCGTCATCTGCCGGCCGCTGAACGCAAAAGTGTCATCGAACATAGTATCGATATGGTACACCTGCGCCATGCTGCCAACAAACGACCGGGAGAATTATCGGGAGGCATGAAACAACGGGTAGCGATCGCCCGCGCTTTAGCCCTACGGCCAAAAGTCCTGCTACTCGATGAACCCTTTGGGGCGCTGGATGCGTTAACCAGAGGCAATTTACAGGAACGTTTGATGGAAATCGTCGAGGAAAGTCACGTTACCTGTATCATGGTCACGCACGATGTGGATGAGGCGCTATTACTATCCGATCGAGTGGTGATGTTAACCACCGGTCCAGAGGCCCATATCGGTCAGATTCTCGATGTTCCCATTCCCCGACCCCGGCATCGTTTAGAAGTAGTTAACCACCCCAGTTACTACTCCCTCCGTAACGAGATCGTTTATTTCCTCAACCAACAGAAGCGATCGAAGAAAGTCGGTCAACCCACCGGGCCGGTGACGGTGATCGGCCAAGCTACCAGACTGAAAACCAATCCTACCATCGGTTTTATCCCCCTCACCGATTGCGCCCCGATTATTATCGCCAAAAAGAAAGGTTTCTTCGCCGAGGAAGGATTAGAGGATGTTATCCTGCAACGGGAACCCAACTGGAAAGCGCTCGCCCAAGGAGTGGCCACCGGTCGTCTCGATGCGGCCCAGATGGTGGCGGGAATGCCCCTGAGCATGACCATTGGGGCCGGCAATAAGCCCTCTGTCCCCGTGATTAGCGCTTTGGTACTCAGTCGCAACGGTAACGCCATCACCCTCAGCAATAAATACAGGGAATTGGGGGTAGAAAAACTCGAGGACTTAAAGGAGGCCCTCCTGCAAAGTCCCGATAAAATCGCCACTTTCGGCATGGTTCACCCCGCCTCCATGCACAATCTGCTGTTACGCTACTGGTTAGCTAGTGGCGGCATCGATCCCGATAGTGATGTGAATTTAACCGTAATTCCGCCGCCTCAAATGGTTTCCCTACTAAAAGCGGGTAAGATCGACGGTTATTGTGTGGGGGAACCCTGGAACTCCTACGCCGTTCAGGAAAAATTAGGCTACGTTATCGCCACCGATCTTGATATTTGGCCCGGACACCAGGAAAAAGTCCTCGGGGTCAAGGAAACTTGGGCGGCGAAACATCCCGAAACCCATATCGCCATGGTGAAAGCTTTAATTAAAGCCTGTGAATACTGCGATGATCGGCGTAATCGAGAAGAAATCGTCAATATTCTCAGTCAGCCCCAGTATGTGGGCGTGGATAGGGCAATTATCCGCCCCGGTTTCCTCGATGGTTACGATTGCGGTTTAGGAACTGTCCCCGAACCTTTATTCCGATTTAACCAGTTTTACGTCGATCAAGCTAACTGTCCAGGCCGGAGTGAAGCCCTATGGACCCTAACTCAGCTTGCCCGTTGGGGTTACGCGCCTTTCCCCCGCAACTGGGTGGAAGTGATTGAACGCGTCCGTCGTCCCGATCTGTTTGGCGAAGCTTGCAGGTCCCTGGGCCTTCCCGATTTGGAACCCGATCGCCACAGTTTCGCCCTCTTTGATCATCTTATTTTCAATCCCGACGATCCGATTGGCTATCTGGAACGTTTTTCGATCCGTCGCGATTATCGCGTCTCGGAAGTTCTCCTCGATGATCCTGTCGCTAATTAACGGTTGTGGTGGGCAAAGCCCACCTTAAAATAAATCTAGGACGAATATGCAAACTTTTACCGATAAGACCGTGAATTCCAGCACCACCACCCAGCCTTTTTTATTAGTTAGTAATGTTGCCAAAGAATACCCCACTCAAGCAGGGGTTTACACCGTTTTAGACGGTGTGGAGCTGCAAGTTAATGAGGGGGAATTTGTCTGCATTATCGGTCACTCCGGCTGCGGTAAATCGACCCTTTTAAATATGGTGGCGGGGTTTTCTTCTCCTAGTCGTGGGCAAGTGCTGCTACAGGATAAAGAGGTTAAGGAACCGGGACCGGACCGGATGATGGTATTCCAAAATTATTCGCTTTTGCCCTGGAAAACTGCCTTTGAGAACGTTTATATCGGGGTTAGTTCGGTTTATCCCCAAAAATCTCACGCTGAGAAGGTGAGGATCGTGGAAGAAAATCTATCCCTAGTGGGATTGACAGAAGCAGCCCAGAAAAAACCCCCCCAATTATCGGGAGGCATGAAACAACGGGTTGCGATCGCCCGCGCCCTGGCCATTCGTCCCCAAGTCCTCATCCTCGATGAACCCTTTGGGGCCTTAGATGCGATCACCAAAGAGGAATTACAGGAAGAATTGCTGAAAATCTGGCAAGAACACCAGTTAACTGTGTTGATGATTACCCACGATATCGATGAGGCTTTGTTCTTGTGCGATCGCTTGGTGATGATGACCAACGGCCCAAGCGCTAAAATCGGTGAGGTGTTAAAGATGCCTTTTGCCCGTCCCCGGGTTCGTTCCCAAATTACCGAGGATCCCCGTTACTACGAACTTCGCAATGAAGCTCTCGATTTCCTCTACAATCGTTTTGCCCATTCGGAGGATCCCAACGAGGATGCCCCCGAAGAACCCCGCACAGAAAATCTCCTGGGTAAAATTGTTACTACTATTGGTGGCATAGCCTTACTCGCTTTTGTCGGTTTTAGTCTGATACAAATGTTCACCAGCAAGACTCCCAATACTGCTAATCCCGCTACCATAGAGGACCCCAGATAAGTAACAGTTATCAGTTATCAGTTATCAGTTATCAGATTTGAGTTTTAAGTGATACTAAATCCGCTGAGTATAGGCTACATATCAGGATTTCTCCGTTTCTCCTGTGCTTGTTTTGACAAAAAAATACCGATTTCTGGGTTGACATACTGAATCATTAAATCTCTAACAGTCCTGACTGACGGACACAAGTGGGTCAAAACCTGACAAGACAA
>NZ_JADBTF010000304.1:0-11699 GCF_020246295.1 Microcystis sp. M090S1
TGTTATGCAATGGAGGGGGGTTATAAAGGATAAAACCCTTACACAGAAAGACATTGCTTCGATTTTTGCCAATTGTTTTCTATCTAGAACGAGCTAATCAATTGAGTCTCTTGCCATATAAGGATTTAGTCGATTTATGCCCCCTGATCGAATCATACCAAGTAACGAAGAGCCTGATATTGATTTTCTGGTTGATTCTTAATGACATATTTTACCTCAAGAAAAAAGGGGTCTTAGGGGTTTAAAAAAAACCGATTAACTTTAATATCACCGGCATCGATCATAGCATTATCAACATCTGTATTTTTCACAGAAGGATAAGCAGAATTTTTCACAGAAGGATAGACAGATGAAAAGTTGTGCTTATCTTTTATCATTAGTTGAAGTCTTACCCGTAAACCGACAGGCGATGTGGGATATCCTGCATAGCCCTCTGTAAATTCAGGCTGAAAAATAAAACGACCATCCGCATCGGTGATACTCTCTTTGGTCAAGCCCTCGCCTATATTAGTATATCTCACCTTAGCTCCGGCAATGGGTTTTCCGGTTGACTCTTCGATAAACCGTCCCTTAATCCCCGGCGCAGAAATTAATTTTGAGCTACAACTACTGACCAATAACATCAAGGGAGCTAATAAGGTAATTGTCAGTTGTTTAGGAAGTAGGTTCATGTCTATCTCCGATGAAGAAATGATACAGCAAAAAATCCGAGAGGAACTAACAAACTAAATAAAGAATTGGGTTCGGGAATAGGCTGATTAAATGGAAATAGTTGAGCATTGTTAACGGTGAGAGCCGAAGTCTGGTCAAAACTGCCAACATCAACCACTCCCCAAGCGATGCTGTAAGTTCCGGGACTAAAGGTTTGCGTGTAACTCCCCGAAACTTGACGACTGAAATTAGTGCTAGAAGGGATTAAGGTACTGATAGAACTATTGGTACTCGCTAAAGTTTGAATTTGATCATTGAGGGCAATAAAAGCATAATCATCAAAATCAAATCCACTGAGATTACGAGTTTCGTCATTGGTTAAAAAAGTCCAATTAAAACTTAAGGTCGTCTCTTCAGTGAAAGTATATTGATTTTCCAGTCCTGAGCCTTCAAAAGCAAATACAAAATTGTTATGATCTGGCTCTAAACTTTGAGAGGGAAGTCCTAAATTTGACTCTAAAGTAGCAGTATCAATAGCTGGAAGATTAGAGAAATTAAAATTACTATCAGGACTAGGACTATCATCATTTTGTAAAGCATTCGTTGAGAGATCAACCTGTCCCAAAGAAGTAATTTCCACATCTCCAGCTAGATTCCAACTACTAAAGTTAATCAAAGCCGCTTGAGAAGACTTAGCAACGATCAGAGAACTTAAGCCGAAAATGAACCCAAATGTTAAAGAAGAAAATTTGATAGACATAGCATTCCTCTAAATTACATGACACAGTTGTTAGTAAGAATCTTAGGAGCGCGTCTCAAGTGTTCTGGCGACATTGCGCTCCCATTTTTAGGATCAAAAGATAAAGTTATTGGGATTTTGCATCGCAGTTAAGGCGAGGTTTTCAACGGTAATAAAAGGTAAAGCCCGCTTACTTAAACCAGAACCATCCTCATCAAAAAGAATGACGGTATCATTTCTCCGTGAACCAAAGTTCAGATAGCCGTCCGCAATCGGATTAGAACCTCCATATCCAAGACTATTAAGTAATGCAGTAAATACAATTCGGTCTATACCAACTTCAAAATCTTTGATCACATCTCCCGCATCTCGGATACTTTGATAAACAAATTGATCGTGACCTTGGTTTCCTGTGAGGTTATCAGCCCCTAAACCCCCCATGAGAATATCATCAAGATTCGTTCCTATCAGTGTATCTCGACCCTGAGAACCCAAGAAGGGATTGACAGCAATATTGACGCTGGCAGTGCTAGTTTCTCCTTGATTATCGCTTATACTGTAATCAAAGCTCGCTTGACCAATAAAGCCAGCAAGAGGCGTAAAAATAACATTTGAGCCATTCAACTTAACGCTACCATTACTGGGATTACTGACGCCTGTAAGATTGAGAATATCACCGGAATCTGGGTCGGTATCATTGCTAAGGAGAGTAGCAAAGGGAATAATTAAAGGCGTATTTTGCGTCCCTTTTGCCACATCATTAACGGCTTGGGGCGGTTGGTTAGTAGAAGTCACCGTAATCGTAACCGTTGCCGTGTCACTATCTGTACCGTCGCTAACCGTATAGGTGAAGCTATCAATGCCAATAAACCCAGTTGCGGGAGTATAAAGCAGTTTGTCATCAGTGAGATTGCTAGGAGTCCCGTTTTCATCTCGGCTGACTGTACCACCTTGACTGGAAGTTGGGTTGAAAGAAGTTAGAGAGATAGAATCATCTTCAATATCACTGTCATTGGCAAGGACGGCTAAAGTAATAGGTGTATTTTGAGAGGTGGTCGCCGTGTCATCTTGGGCAACAGGCGCATCATTGACTGACGTGATGGCTAATGTAATCGTTTGCGAAGCTGTACCTCCTTGACCATCTCTAACGGTATAACTAAACGTTCCTGCTGCACCGTTGGCATTAGCGCTGGGAACAAAGACTAAGCTGGTTAACTGCTGTGGGGTTAAAAGATCACCAGTATTAACTAGGTTATTGCCTAAGAAAATTTGACCTTTTGTGCCATCTGGAATTGTTTCTACCGTTAGGGTTAAACTATCACCATTCCCATCGGTTGGCGTAGAAATATTGAGGGAAGTAGAAGACGCATCTTCTAAAACCGTTAAGGTTTTGTTTCCTTGCACAATCGGAGCGACATTTTGAACATCGATCAAAACAGAAGCTTGATCATCTTCAGTCGGATCATTATTATTGGGAATAGAATCAAGGTCTGCTTCAAAAACTGCCGTAACTTGAGCCGTATTCGTGAGGGATTGACCCCCATTTACTTGTGCAGTAATCGTTAGAGTACGACTAAGATTATCTCGCATATTACCAACATTCCAGATGCCTGTGTTGCTGTCATAAATTCCCTGTTCAGCAACCACAGAAATAAACGCTAATTCTGAGGGCAAAACATTGGTCACTTGAATGTTACTAGCGACCCCAAGACCAGTATTGGTAAGGGTTAAGGTTAAGGTAATTTCATCCCCAATCGCGGGATTAGAATTATTAACCGTTTGAGTCAGTTCTAAATCAATCTCCGTAGGAGTCTCCGAACTAACAACTTGTGTACCAGCAATTAGGTTATCAAGAGGATTGGCATCTAACTCATTACTGGTTACGATTGTTGTACTGTTGAGATTACCAGCAGCGATCGAGGAAACTGTTAAATCGACGGTTACACTTGCACCAATGTCAAGATCACCTAAGTTAATACTAATCGGATTAGTAATCGGCTCGGAATCAGTCCGAATTGAACCGAAAGCGACGAAAATTCCCGGATTAGCCGAACTCAGACCGCTATCTACTGCTTGGGGAATTGTATTATTAGGTTCACCCAAAACAACCTGATTAGTAGAACCGCTGCTTCCTACTTTAATCTCAAGCGTATAGTCACCTGATGAAGAGCTTAAAGCTCCACTGCCATCAATAAAGGGATCGTAAAATAAATTTGACCATCCACTAATACCAACGTAATAAGTCCCAGAAACCGAAGCCGTAAAATCGATATAAGAATCTAATGGAAATGGAGTTCCAAAATTAATATCATTCTCTGCTAATTCATTCCCAGCTGAATCGAATAGACGTAGTACAGAATCTAACGGTGAACCTAATTCTTGAGCATCAATATCAAGAATGACTTGATCCCCTGCATCCAGTTCAAACTTGATAATATCTACCAGATTAATTTGTAGTTCAGGAAAGTTAGAAATGCTTATGACATCAACCGTCGAAGGTAATTGTTCTGTCAGAATAACCCCTGTTGCTGTGGCAGAACCATTGTTAGTGACCGTTAGGCTATAACTGTAGGGAGAGTTAATATTGACCCCACCTGAACTATCAGTACGAGTTACCACTAAGTCTGGGAGTGCGGGTGCAGTGACCTCAGTTGCTAAAAGTGCGACATTATTGGTTAGATTAGGATCATTGGTTTCACTTAAAACACTGGTATTAGAGATGATTGTTCCTGTTAATAGTGTAGGAGCGATCGCCGTGACTTCTATTATTTGACTTTCACCCGATGGCAGCTCCCCAATATCAAAAGTAAAAGCATTGTCGCTCTGTTGAGAGGGGGTAAGACTGGCAGAAACAAAAGTAACAGGTTCTGCTAAGATTTCCGTGATTGTTATCCTTTGAGCCGTAACTGAGCCATTATTAGTGACTTGAATCGTGTAGGTAAAAGTTTCTCCCAATTCCACAGAGGTAACACTAGGGGTTTTAGTGACCGACAAATCCGCCTCTATCAAAGGTTTTAATAGAACTTGCCCTTTGGAGTAACTAAAAACAGGAGAATGGGTTTCATCAACAATCTGGGCGTAGATAAAATAATTCTCTTGAGGAATATTTTCGGTATTCCAAACAAAGCTTCCTTGTCCATCGGTTTCCGCTAATCGATCAGCGATCAAGACACCGTCAAATCCTTGATTGTCCGTGTCGTAGAATAGGCTAATGGTTGCTTCTGAGTCAGCATCAAAGGCATTCCATTCAATGGTTACTTTGGTGTCACTGACATTAGTAGATGGGGCGGTAATTTTGATGCTAGGGGTTGTTGAATTGCCAGAAATAAAGATATCCCCTGCACTCAAGTTAGGTGCGCCTGTTAGAATAGCAATCTGTTGTTGAGGTGCAGCACCATTGCCATCAGGATCGAAGAACAGATTTCCAGTAGCTGGATCATAGATAAATCGGTCATCACTATCAACCGCCGTCGTCCCTAAGACAAACTGAGATTCTGCGAGAACCGCATCAGGGGTTAATCCTCCGCCAAAACCCGTTGCCGAAATGACAATGCGATCGCCCTCACTACTGTCAAAATCTTCGATGGTATCTATCCCTTCTGTGGGACTCTCAAAGACGAAACTATCGCTACCTGTCCCCCCTGTTAGGCTATCATTACCAGCACTTCCCTTGATAATATCATTCCCTTCTCCTCCATCAAGAACATCATTTCCTGCTAATCCATCGAGAATATCCTTGCCCGCGTTGCCACTTAGATTGTCATTGCCAATTGTCCCGAAAAGGATTTCATCCCCTGTTGTACTATCAAGTTGAGTGGTGGCTTGCCATATCTCATCTGTCCATGCTGTTGTCGCTTGCCACACTTCAGAAGTCCATACTGTTGTCGCTTGCCACACTTCAGGAGTCCATGCTGTTGTCGCTTGCCATGCCGCATCACTCCAGTGAGTGGTTGCTTCCCACGCTTCAGGAGTCCATTGAGCGATCGCTTGCCAAGGATTATTAATGAGAGTCTGTTGAAGATTAATAGAATCACTATTCATCTCATTAAAGGCTGTAACAGACAGAAAATCCGATGAAGATGAGAAAGGCCAAAGATCACTTACCCATTTTGTTGTGGCATTCCAAGCATCACTTGTCCATTTTGTTGTGGTATTCCAGGCATCGCTTGTCCATGTAGTTGTGGCATTCCAAGCATCACTCGTCCATTGTTTGGTAGCATTCCAAGCATCACTCGTCCATTGTTTGGTAGCATTCCAAGCATCACTTGTCCACTGAGTTGTGGCATCCCAAGCATCGCTTGTCCACTGAGTTGTGGCATTCCAAGCATCGCTCGTCCATTGTTTGGTAGCATTCCAAGCATCGCTCGTCCATTGTTTGGTAGCATTCCAAGCATCGCTCGTCCATGTAGTTGTGGCATTCCAAGCTTGACTAACCCATGTGGTTGTGGCATTCCAAGCCGTTACTGTCCAATTACTTACTGCACCCCAAGCATTTTCTCCCCACCCTGTAATGGCATTCCAAGCATCTTGTCCCCATTGTTTGGCAGCATTAACAGCAGCCGTTAGTTTTTCTATGGCAAATTCGATGTTCTCTAAGCCGATACCGTAGAGCAGTTCACCTATAGCTTGACGATTTAATTCAGTAGTGCCACGAAAAGTTAGCTGACTTGCCAAATATGGGCCAATGATTGGTACTGATGCTACTATCAATTGAATCGCAAAATAATCAGGATCGGGTAAATAGGTGAAGAAGGGACTACTTAGCGCATTTGTACCACCAACCGTATCTATCTTTAAATTAGCTGGTTTAGTCAAGCCACTGGACTCTACTTTAGGAATAATTACGGGATGAAGATGAGCATCAACAGGATTGGGAAATGAGGAAGGGACAAGCAATTGATTGGATAAAACATATTGTCCAGAAATATAACGAAATCCTGCCATACTCACTATGTCGATAGAAGTGATATAGTGAGTGACTTTCTCTGCACCCCTGAAACTATTAGCCGCACTCGTTGAAATACCCGGAGCATTAAACGTAACAATATTCCCTAAAGCACCTTGAGAAGAATAATCTGCTGCCACCCATTGGGTTAATGCTCCACCCAAACTATGACCTGTAATGTGGGGTTTTAGCGAGAGATTATCCTCTGGCTGACTTGCTTCTTGAAGCCATGGATTAACAGCCTCCCGATTGGCCGTAAATTGACCATAACCAATGCCATTGGGATTAGCATCATCCCAGACATCTGTTTTTAATTGATCGGGCTGTGTCCCCCGAATCGCCAAGACGGGGGCTTTTCCTTCATCGTAAATCGTCCCAGTCGCATAAGCCCAAGAGGTATCCTGCGCTTCTAGGTCATTGAGAGTTTCTTTGACTTTCTGATAAGAGGATGAATTCACAAAATCTGGACCGAGAAATTCTTCTAAATCTGTCAATAAGCGATCTTTTTCTTGGTCACTCTCTTGGCTAATTTCGCTATTGACAGGATTGCTGATTAAAACAAAGAAATTTTCATCCGAAGTTAATCCTGTTGCCTGAAAACCTGTACTGCCATCGTTGAAAAATTGATCAACTCGATAGCCTAAATCTCCATAAGACAAACTACCGTTAAAGTCAATATCGTCTCCTTTATCCCAATTCTGATACGCTGTATCCCTTGCGAAAATCTCAAAATTGGCATTGCCCCCGTAATTAACAGGGGTATCTCCTAATATCCTGATTTCAACTTCTTTACGGGTTTCTCCTGGGGCAAAGGTTAATGTACCTGTAATCGGTTGGTAATCTATTCTGTCGTTCCCCGTTACACCATCTACGGCCGTTCCTACGAGCGTAAAATAATTAACAGTAACTTCTACATCAACTGCTTCTGAGAGAATCACAGGGAATTTGATGGTTGCCGTTTGATTACTTCCTCCTGGGACAGTAACATAGGCATCTTGTATATTTAACCCTGGTGCAATTGTTTCAACCGTATAATTCCATGCTGTTCCTTCATCATTGGTTGCTACAATTATCTCTAACTGATCAGAATCTCCTTCAGGAATTTGAACCGTTCCTGTCTTGCTTCCTCCAACAAATCCCGTTTCTAAGATATTCCTTCCTTCATAACGAATAATGAAATTATCAGGAATGGTATAATGCTCATAGTAAAAACTGGCATATCCTCCACCCTTCGTATCAAGGGTAATCACTTGGTAACTCCCTTCAAAGCCGCCACTATCTGAAACACTTCCCTGTTCAATTAAAATTTCTTGACCATCTATATATATCGTGGCGAAATCATTCTCTTGTTTTAATGCTTGCAGTTCTGATTCAGGTAAAGATAATCCTTGAACCAGCGCAGCAAAAATCTGTCCTTCATCTCCTGAAGAGTCTGAGTCATTAAGTATAACATCAAGAGAGTGTCCAAATTCTTCTAAAATACTACTTGTTATTACTGAAAGGGAATTCTCACTGAGAAATTCTTCAGATAGATAAATCGTCTTTGTCCCACTAGCATATCCGGCATAAGCACCATTAAGGGTCGTAGCAGTAAGAATCTCAAGGGAAGGGAGCGTTATACTACCTTTTTGCCAATCTTGTGCCAAGTTAAGGGCAGTAACCGTCACAAAACTGTCTCCAAAGGCAAGCCTCATCTTCTCCATAAATTCTGGACTGGTAGCGAATTCCTGAAGAGAGTAAGATACGCTTTCCAGAGATTGGGAGAGAATTTGGCTAAACCTAAGAGATTGGTTGATTGTCTTGTTCCCAAACAAAAGATTAACTGAGTTCATAGTGTTTAATTCCTTTCCGAAACTCAAAGGACACTGGAGTTTATGAAATGTCACTGGGTTAAGCCTATAGGCAATGTTAGAAACTATAACAAAAAAGACAGAAATTTTTAACATTCACAGTAGGTAGGGCTTGCTGAAAAAAAGCTGAAATGCTTGTGGTGCTTAAGATAATTGGGTAATTACTACGGCGGATTCAGGCTCAGTCTGGTACATCTTCTAAGGGTCAAGGCTTATCCAATAAGGAGTTGTCTGTGCCAGATGGATAGAGGAACCAGCCTATAGCTGATTTTTATCTAGCAACGCCAAAACTCAAACTGTGGTATGATCCTTAAGCTTGTCTTTGGGAAAGTCCAGTGCAATTCTGGTACTGTGCCGCAGCTGTAATCAAGTAAAAAGTAAAAAGAGTACATCTTCCCTTTTTCCTTGCGAGTCAGAATGCCAATTACAAGTTTTTAATCGGTAGATAGACAAATAATTTTCTAACTACTTCTCTGCGTCGCATGGAGAACACACAAAGGTGAATTGGTTAGTTGAAGCAAATGCTTGTCCCGGTTTATTTTATGGAACTGCTGCCCAGGATGGGTTTTTAATTCGTCTCCGCACCCCCGGTGGATGGCTCAATTCTCAACAGGGAAAAGCGATCGCCACTTGGCTCGAACAATGGCAGACGACAATACAAGTTACCAATCGGGCAAATCTGCAAATTCGCGGACTGCAAAAATCCCCCAGTTTAGAAGAATTTCAAACCCTGCAAAAATTAGGGTTAGCTGCCCATAATCCCAGTATCGATCATCTGCGTAATATCATGTCCAGTCCCACGGCTGGAATTGACTGCCAAGAATCGATCGATACTCGTCCATTAGTCCAAGAATTAGATAATTTTATCCAAAATTATCCATCAATTGCCCAACTAAGTCCTAAATTTAGTATCGGGATCGATGGCGGTGGTGCAGTGGGAATTGGCACTGGTTCAACTATGGCCTGGCAACACCGCTATAACGAGATTCATCTGTCAGCAATTGCCGTCAATAATCCGACAAATTTAACTTCTCTTGTTTGCTTTCGATTAGCACTCGCAGGAGATAAACAATTATATGACACGGACTTATTAATTGAGCCAGAAAACTGTTTAGCTGTGGTCAAAGCTCTAGTAAAGGTTTATGTCGATTATGTTCAACAAACCCCCAATATCAAGGGTAAAAAACCGCGGATGAAACACCTGCTAAAAGATTGGGGATTAGCAAAATATCTCGAACAAGTTAACTCTCAATTACATCGGACTTCTACCGGCATAATACAAGGGCAAGAATACCGGCAGGCTGCCCATTCTACTCAACCCTATTTTCATCTGGGAATTCATCCTCAAAAGCAACCCGGATTATCTTATATTGGTCTATCATTAAGATTAGGACAATTGACGGCTAATCAACTATCGGGATTAGCGGCACTATCAGAAACTTTTGGCAGTGGTCAGTTACGATTAACCCCTTGGCAGACTGTTATATTACCCGATATTCCCGATGAAAAAGTGTCAGAGTTGTTGCCAAAACTGGCATCCTTAGGATTATCCGCTTCTCTTGGATGGGATGCGGGGATGGTTGCCTGTAGCGGTAAACCGGGCTGTGCGGCGGCGGCCACTGCAACTCAAATTCATGCTTCTCTCTTGGCAGATTATTTGAAAGAACGCTTAACCTGCAATTCTCCTGTTAATATTCATTTGACGGGTTGTGCTAAATGCTGCGCTCAACCGGGTCCAGCCGAAATTACCCTTTTAGGAACTACCATCGAGGAAAATGGCCAAATACTAGAAGCTTATCAAGTCTATGTGGGTGATAGTCAAAAGTTCTTAGAAACACCTATATTTGAGGGAGAATTTACCAAGATTCCCCCCCTCATAGCCCAAATTTTAAGCTCCCAAAAATCGAAAAAATTAGATGAATAGAATGGAATACATTAAGAATGGTGAGGAAATTTACCGCAAATCTTTTGCTATTATTCGGGCAGAAACTAACTGGGAAAATCTCCCCGATGATTTAGCTCCTGTGGCGGTTCGTCTAATTCATTCCTGTGGGATGACAGACATAACAGAAGATTTAGAAGCATCACCAGACGCGGTTAAAATCGGACGAAATGCCCTCGCTGGGGGTGCAGCAATTCTCTGTGATTCTCAAATGGTCGCTAATGGCATTACCAAAGCGCGTTTACCTAAAAATAATCCGATTATTTGTACCCTCAATCATCCAGAAGTGACCGAGTTGGCACGGCAAATTAATAATACCCGCTCCGCTGCCGCTTTAGAACTTTGGCGACCTCATTTAGCTGGAGCAGTGGTAGCCATTGGTAATGCACCAACCGCACTTTTTCGCCTACTAGAATTGCTCGATCAAAATGTAGATAAACCGGCTTTGATTTTAGGCTTTCCCGTGGGATTTGTGGGAGCGGCAGAGTCGAAAATAGAATTAGCAACTAATAGTCGTGGTGTGCCATTTATTACCCTGCACGGACGTAGGGGAGGAAGCGCAATCGCAGCAGCAGCAGTCAATGCTTTAGCAAAAGAGAACGAATTATGAATAAATTAGGCAAACTTTATGGATTAGGAATCGGGCCTGGCGATCCCGAATTGTTGACGCTAAAAGCACACCGAATTCTCACAACTGTTCCGGTAATTGCTTATCCTACCTTAGAAAGTGGCAAAGTTTTGGCACGAGCAATTGTGTCGGATTTTATCCGTCCCGAGCAGATAGAAATTCCCATGCCCTTACCTTTTAGTGTCGAGCGCAGTTCTCAACCTCATTATGATATTGCCGCCGAAAATATCGCCGAACATTTAAACTTAGGTCGAGATGTGGCGGTGCTATGTGTGGGCGATCCGATGTTGTATGGCACATTTATGTATATCTTTAATCGCTTGTGCGATCGCTTTTCAATTGAAGTCGTGCCGGGTATTTCTTCAGTGATGGCAAGTGCAGCAATGCTGGGTGTACCTATCACTTATCGAAATGACGTATTTAGTATCATGCCCGCTACTTTAGAGGCGGAAATATTGCGGGATCGCCTAGTATTTATTGATGCAGCGGCGATTATTAAATTAGGCAGACATTTCGCTAAAGTTCGCGATATTCTCGATGAATTAGGATTATTAGAACGCGCCCTCTACATCGAACGAGCAACCTTACCCAATCAGCAAATTATTCCGATTACAGAAGTCGATCCAGAGGCTGCTACTTACTGGTCATTAATTCTGATTCCTAGTAAAACTAAACCCCAATAACGAAGGCAGGGGGCAGGAGGCCGTTTTTGTAACGGGGATTTATGCCCCGCTCCAAAAACTTTTCGCCTTAAGGCGAGGTTTTAGACCCGATTTTTTCAATAACTCTATAGACACTAAGTTAAATCCTCTATCCCCTACCTGACAGAACCTATAGGGTTTAGATAATACTAAATCTGGTTATTAAAAACTGATTATTTATTCTCCCTTTTGCATGAGTGCCTCTTGCATGAGTGCCTCTCCTGATATGTAGCCTATACTCAA
>NZ_JADBTF010000305.1:0-5720 GCF_020246295.1 Microcystis sp. M090S1
TGTCAGTCCGGGTCGCGACCATAAGACCAGAACAGAGTAAATCTGTTAAGGCAGGTGCGGAACCCCGCAAGGGAAAGAAGCAGAAACCTAAATCGTGAGGTTTGGGAATCGCCGTCCGTTTTACGGCGGCGAGGATGTCAATCTATAGCTTATTTTACAGCAAATTCAGTATAGGGTCGAATATGTTCGGGTTTAAAGGCAAGGACAATTTGCTCTTTAGGAATACCGGCGGCTAATAAATCAGTGGCAATACCGTCTTCGGTTCCGTCTCGTTGTATCCAGATTTTACCATTAATAATTTGTAAATGAAGTAAACAGCCATGTACTCTTTCTCGGTTATCCCAACCTTCTAAGAGAATTAGATAGTTATCAGAGTCTTTGTCAATAATGAGGAGGCGTTTTACCTCTCCAGTAGCATAGCGCAAGTTTGCATAATAACGGAGAGATTCAATAATAATTTTTCTCATTTTTTCTAACCTATCCATCTTAAAATAACCTCCTCAATTTCGTCAAAAATTAATAATTTTAATCGTTTGTTGTCTAATAAAACTTGACCAATAGGATCTTCAAAAATATCGGCAAAAGCTTGTTGATGAATTGCTAAATATAAAGTTCTTTCAGATTTTAGTTTTGTCAATAAATCATAGTATAAAATATATTGTCCTAATGCTTTTTCTAAGTCATCGATAGATGATTTGCCAACAAAACTTTTAATTTCAATGGCAATTTTTTGATTGTCTTTTTCGGCGGCAATAATTTTTTCTGCTCCTAAGTCAATATATAAATCTCTTTTTCCCCAGCGAATAATTAGGGGGTCATGGGTAATTGTCCAGCCATCTTTGTCTAAGGCAGTTCTCACGGTATCATGATAAATATCTTTTGCTGGCATTTTTATTATAACTGATGATTATTAGAGATGCAGCGATTTTGGTACTGTTGAAGAATCGGTGATTCGTCTTTTTCATCTCGTTCCCAGGTTCTACCTGAAGCATACATTAAGGCAGAACCTTGATACAAGCAAGTTAAATTGATTTTATTTATCCATTTTTGCCTTGAGAAATTCTTCTAATTTATTCATGTCTTCTTGACTAGGAGTAAGGGTAAATCTAGTTACACCTGATTCAGTTCGCATTCTATCCATATAAATTCTTAGGGCTTCATCATCTTCTCGATGGGAGAGGACATATTTTCTTAATTCTGGGCGAGACATTTGGTAAAAATCAGGTTGATGATTCATCTTCAAACTCCACATTTCCGTTAGTTAATATGATAAAGCTAAGAGTTTCACCTGCTAGTATATAAATCTCCTTTCTTTTTTAATCATACCGAAATAGATGAATATCGGTATAGAAGTTAGACAGGGTTTGACACATTCTAAGGCAAGTAAGCATCTGTTCGGGAGTGGGTATCATTATTGATGGCTTTTTCCTCCAATTTACGAGTTTATAACTGTAATAAGTATAGCATAATACTGGATTGAAACAGCTAATTTAGTGCCTTAGATTTAAGGGAATGCGAGCATCCTGCTCGCTAATTATTCAGGTAGTCTGCTGGCTAGATGTTATATACCAAGCCAGAGCCTTGGCACAAGCAATAACTGTTAACTGTTCACTGAATCACCTTCCTCGACGACGCAACCACCCGCAGCCCGATGTTGTAGGTCCTGCTGACGGGGTAGTTGCGGTGGCGGGTGGCAGAACGGCAGTGTTGCGGGTTGTAGCTCCACGAACCACCGCGCAGCAGCCGATAATTATTCTCGTTCTCACTCAGCCAGGCACTGCCATCATCAGGCGCACCCTCATAACTATCATGCCAGTGGTCTGCACACCATTCCCAAACATTCCCGTGCATATCGTAGAGTCCATAACTATTCGCCGCTTGAAACCTTCCTACGGGAGTCGTCCTTCCACGAGCGGTTTCTGCATAATTTGCCAAAGCCGGGTCAATGTTGCACCCAAAATGATAGGGAGGATAGGCCGGATTTTGGATTTTGGATTTTAGATTTTGAATTGATTCTTCACTGATAACTGACCTACAGGCGTATTCCCACTCTGCTTCACTGGGTAAGCGGTATTGATAGCCTTGGCCTTTTTCCAGAGACCAGCGCGATAGTCTCTCACAAAATTCTACTGCTTCGTACCAACTAATAGTTTCCACTGGTCGGCAGCTATTTCCTTTATAGTGTGAAGGTTCTGGGTTGAGATCCCGTTCAACTTTAGGCAAAGAAGCTACTGCTCGCCACTGCGCCTGCGTTATCGGATATTTGCCCATCAGAAAGGGAGAAATCGTGACCCTGTGTGGCTGGCGTTCATTTGGATATGCTCCTTCTTCTCCTTCAGAAGCACCCATCCAAAATTCACCACCGGGAATTTCCAACATTTCTAGGTTTATTCCACTTTCTAACTCTTCGATTACTGTGGCTGGTAGATCGTTTTCTGCGATAATTGAGAGGTCAATATTTCCTTGTTTATCAACCTTTGCTGTCCAGATAGGAACCTCCTCTCCCCACTGTTTCAGCAACCAGGAAGCTGACAGCCTTATCTGTGCTTTTTCCTTCTCATCTTCGAGTAAGTTTTTCAAGTTTTCTTGGTTTAAAAATGATTTGTTGGCTGCCTCTTTTTCTAATGTCTCTCGCTCTAAATTATCAATGTCTGAACTGCGGAGGTAATTATATAATTCTTGCTGGCTACTAGCTTGGAGAAACTCTTGAGCCAAGTCCGTGGTTTCCACTGTGTCTTGATATTCTTGCAGGACTTTCTCCGCATCTGCTAACTTGTCACCCGACCACAAATAATACTGAGATTTGTTATTTTTTTGCCAGTCTTTGGCATCTTTATCCACCTGTTTGGCTAATTCTCTACCCTTGCGAGTTTCGGTTCGCCACAGATTCAGGTTGTCCCACTTTTCAATTAAAGCTTCATGTGCCAAATCTACCCAAGCTTCTTCTTCTCGTTCAGTTTTTCCCGTCACTAAAAGGCGACCTTTTACTAATCCTTGTTTTCCTTCAATCAGTTCTTTTAAAACTTTTTGTCCTTCTTGATTATCTCCAGCTAAAGACAAGATAAAGGCTTTTGATTGACGCAATCTGGTATCTTTTTCCCCATCTCCTATTTGCAGAAGATTCAAGAAAATTCGCTTGATTAAAGTTTTCTCTGTTTCTGTTCGCTCCTGCTGCGGTGAGTCTTTTTCATAATCCCTATATTGATAGACTTTATCAGCTTGACAATTTAACGCTCCTACTATCCCACCTATCGCCTCATAAGTATCTAAAGTCAGCCGATGTTTTGCTTCATCTCGTTTCTGCCAAAGCTGGGTTAAAGCAAACTCTAATAATGGTAAAAATCCTGGTTCTTGTTTAATATCTTCAAGGATTTTATTGAGTAAATAATTAGTAACTTCATAGCCTTGCAGTTTGGCTGGTTCGGTGATAGCTTCTAGCAAATCTAATCCCCTTAGATCTGGCAGGTATTCGGCGTTATTTTGAATCAGTTGTCGCAAAGAATCGTAACGCAAACAGGGTTCAATGAAATCCGCCCTCATGGTAGCGACAACTGCCAGAGGAGAGTCTGGAATTGTGGCAACTTGAGTAATCAATTCAATAAAGCGATCGCGCTGTTCCGCTAGAGCAAAAGTGAATAATTCCTCAAACTGATCTACCACCAGCAAGAATTTGTGTTCGCGGGGAAAAAGCTCTAATAGCGGTTTTAAGCCTTCCCTGTCTTGATTATTGATACATTGATCCAGCAATTGTTGATCATCTCGAAAATAGGGTAACAGCAGGCTTTCCAACATTGTCAACGGCTTAAATCCAGGCTTGATCGGTTCGAGAATTTGCCATCCTAATTCTTCCAACCAGGGTATCAATCCCGCCAGAACTACCGAAGATTTACCACTTCCAGAAGCACCAATCAGAGGGACAAAATTTAGCCGATCCAGCTTAGATTTGATGTCGTCCACCACTCGCTTGCGTCCGAAGAAAAATGGGCGTTCCTTCTTAGTAAACGCCAGCAATCCTTGATAGGGACAGCGCAATTCTCCCTTCTCATCTAGTAACGGTTCCACTTCTTTAACTTGAGGTTGCGCCCCATATTTGACCAGAATTATCGATCGCCCAACTCCCATGCGAATCGGTTCTTGACCCTTCCCTCGCAATTCCCGCGAAACAAAATCAAACAGGCGATCGCCACTAATTTCTCCCGTTTTTAGGTCAGCCTGTTGTGGGGACAGTCCTTCGAGTAAAGCGGCGGTGAACAAACTGTATTCCTCATCTTCCCAAGCTACCTGTTCTGACCGACAGGCGGTGATCAGGTAGTAATCTTGCTTCTCCTTAAATGCTGAGAGGCTAGGTTCCAGCAAAGTGCGATTTAATTCCCGATTTTCGGGCAATAACGCCCCCGCATGGCAACAGTCTAGCATTACTACCAGATTACTCAAATTAGAACGCCGTAATAAAGGATTGAGTTCTCGGTCTAAAGAAATGGCATTTTTGCCGTCGGGTTGGCTATCGGAGGTGGCGAGATAGGCTTCCCCGTCACCGATGCGATTGATCAGGCGAAACCCGTGTCCTGAAAAATAGATCAAGACTTCTTGATTTTTGGTCTGCTCTCCCGATAAGATTTGCTTTAAGGCTTGCAAGACTTCATTCCCCGTTACCTGTCCTGGAACAACTCCGTAGCGTTTTTCTGCGGCAATCCAGCGATCGGGTAGGCGTTCTACATTGGCAAATGTCCCGGTATTCTCCAAGAATTTAGCAACAGCTTCTGCATCTTTGGCGGGTTTACTCAAAGGTGGCAGGAAATTGGGGTTATCGTAATGGTTAATGCCGATGACGAGGGCGTAGCGAGCCATAGACAGTCAGCAAGGGATAGAAATGTTTTTTATATTAGGTTGTTTTTTGATAAACTGCAAGGAAAGCATACGCCCTCCCTTAGATAATCTTTTCTTATCATCACAAGTACGGGAGAGCCGAGAAATAGTTAAGAAAAAAGTTAATTTTCAATTTTTGCATTATTTATGACTCGACTAACTCCAATCCAAATTGACGAAAACACTCTAATTTATATAGAGTCCACCGATGACCTGGAAATTCCTGCCGAGACAGTAAAAACCGAGGGAAGAGTTGCTAAAGGGGTAATTAATGTACCAGATAAACAGCAAATTTTACAGAATTTTCAGACAATTGAAGATACAATTCGTACTTACACTACTTACACTTTAAACGCTTTTCGCAATTTAGCCATTGCCAACATTGAGGAAGTCACTTTACAATTTGGTGTGGAAATCGGCGGTGAGGTAGGAATCCCTTATATTACCAAAGGAACCGCTAAAAGTAATTTAAATATTACGGTTAAGTGTACCTTTCCTAAGCCGCCGAACTCGTCTGATTGATGGTTCAATCTTTAACGTTTTCTGGTTTTTCCATATATTCCCAAAATAAGAGAGCCAATTGACATCCTCGCCGCCGTAAAACGGACGGCGATTCCTCACCACGCCACTTTTTAAGGGTGGTCGCTGAACGGGGTTGACGCTTCACCGAAAAACGCTTAATTGCTTAAGTCTGACTCTTTCGACCCGTCCGTTTTGAGTGTCCGAATGCCCTCCGGCCACTTTGAACAAGTCGAAAAAATCTAATGTTCAACCTTATTTCCTAGAAAGTTTTACTCGTTCAAGGCCGAATTTGAATTCTTTTCTGAACAAAACCCCCTACTATCTGTTGTCAA